>NZ_JANCPG010000002.1:0-205902 GCF_024295905.1 Streptococcus sp. CF7_Ac1-12
TGATTTTGTTCTATTATTATAGAGTTTCTTGAAATAAAAATTATATTGTCAGAAATATTATTTTTTTATAACATTTAGCATTTTTTAAAGATCCGGATATTCTCCTAATCTCTATTCATGTTTATACTCAATGAAAATCAAAAAGCAAACTAGGAAGCTAGCCGCAAGCTGTACTTGAGTACGGTAAGGCGACGCTGACGTGGTTTGAAGAGATTTTCGAAGAGTATTATTTGATTTTTTTAGCTAGCATGGTCGCAAAGCGTAGTTGAATACGATTGCCATTCTCATCGCGACGGTGAAGATGGCCTGGATTTTCATTGTACTTAACCATTTCCCAGTCCTTGTAGTATTCAGCCAATTCCCCTTCTTTAAAGGTAAATGGGAAGTTAACCGAGCAAGGATAATCCTTCGTGTCCATGGCACAGACGATAAGATTGTAGCCACCAACAGTAGTTTTCTCCTGCATATTTTTGATAATTTCAGGAATGCGGTCTGCTTGCAAAAACATCAAAACAACTGTCGATACGATGAAATCATATTCTTGCCCAATGCTGGCTGAATTGATATCGTAAAGACCAACAGGCATATCCAAATCTTCCTGCTCAACAATGCTTTGCAAGATTTCAAGGGACAGTTCATTTTGATCGACAGCTGTCACATCAAAACCTTGCTGGGCTAGAAAGAGAGAGTTACGGCCTTGACCACAGCCCAAATCCAAGGCTTTCCCTGGTTTTACTGTCTGCATAGCCTCTAAGACCTCTGAATGAACTGGATTGGTATTGTATTTTTTAGGGAAATAATCCTCAGGTTTACAATAAAATTCCAAATACCATTCCACATCATCTGTGGCAGCCTCCACTCGATGCCAAGCTTGAGGTTGTGCCATGGGATTGTCGGCTCCGGCTTCAAAGAGATGCTCAGCTAGAGGCTCACCATCCTCTGTCAATTCAATAAACTTGAGAGTTCCTTTTAAAACAGTAATCTTACCCCAAGTCCCTACCTTGGTATTGTGTTTCTGCTGAACCGCCTCTGGCATGGTTTCTTTCGTCCACAAGGGCATACGTTTATAGGCAACTAGTTTTTCCATTTTCATTCCTCTTTTTATCGCTGGTTGACTGCTTTCATCACGCGCGCAATATCGCGATTCTGCTCACGTCTCTTAATTGACTCACGTTTGTCATAGTCATGATTCCCTTTGGCAAGTCCTAAAAGAAGCTTAGCATAACCATCTTTGATATAGACCTTAAGGGGAACCAGGGTCATTCCTGTCCCTTTGGTCTCTTGCTCCAATTTTTGGATTTGCTTTTTATGGAGTAGGAGTTTGCGACGACGTTCTGGTTCTTGATTCCAGATATTACCCTCTTCGTAAGGTGCGATATGAACATTGCTCAACCAAACTTCTCCATTTTTCACTTGAGCAAAGCCATCCTTGAGATTGATTCGAGCTGCTCGCACACTCTTGATTTCAGTTCCAGTCAGGACCATCCCTGCCTCTAGCGTATCTACGATTGTATAGTCGTGGCGCGCCTTTTTATTTTGCGCGACGACCTTTCCCTCGCCCTTTGCCATGCTTGGCTCCTTTCTTAGCTACTTCCTTATAAAAAGATTTCTTTCCTTTTTTCTTCTTGTCTTTTTGTGAATGCTTGCGCTTATCATTTGAGCGTCCTGATTTTCTCTTGTCTTCCTTCTTATCTGAACGACGACTTGAACCACGCCCTCTGTCACTACGACTAGATTGTTTCAAGCCCTTCTCAATCACATCAAACTCACTTGGGATGTAAGAGAAGTCAATTTCACCAGTCATCTTGTCGGCTCTTTCAACTCGGATACGAATCTGTTGCCCTACACGGAAGGTTGTTCCTGATTTTTCTCCACGCAGAGTCAAATCACGTTCGTTGAAATGATAAAATTCAGGTAGATTGGTGATGTGAATCAAGCCTTCAACCGTATTTGGCAATTCAACAAAGAGACCGAATTTAACAATACTTGATACAACAGCATCGTACTCTTGGCCTACATATTCCTCCATGTACTCAGCTTTTTTCATGGCTTCGACTTCACGTTCAGCCTCAATGGCACGACGCTCCCGGTTGGAAGACTGGGTCGCAATCTCTGGAATCACTTGTTCAAAATGCTCGGCTATTTCTTTAGAACGGCCGTAATCACGAATCATACGGTGAACAAGAAGATCTGGATAACGACGAATCGGACTAGTAAAGTGAGTGTAATAGTCAGCCGCTAATCCATAGTGGCCGTGATTGTGCTCCGAATAGCGAGCCTGCTGCATAGAGCGAAGAAGCATCATGGACAATACATCTGCATAAGGTTCTCCCTCAACAGCACGCATGATGTCTTGAAGTGCCTCCTGGCTAATCTCACTGGCAGTCCCATAAATGCGTAAGCCAAAACTTGAAGCATAATCAATAAACTTCTGAACCTTTTCAGCCTTTGGCTCCTCGTGAATTCGATAAATAAAAGGCAAATCCAGCTTGCTGAAATGCTCGGCAACTGTTTCATTGGCCATCAACATAAAGGACTCAATCATGCGCTCGGCAACACCACGCTGACGAAGAACGATATCAACAGGCTTACCTTGCTTGTCCACTAAAATCTTAGCTTCATTGGTATCAAAATTGAGGGCTCCACGTTTCACACGCATGTTTTCTAAAGTTTCATGAAGCTTAGCCATAAGTTCGATACTAGGAACAATTTTCTGATATTCTTGTCTCTTTTCCACGTCTCCAGCTAGGATATCATTGACATCACTATAGGTCATACGGAAGCTTGTCTTGATAACCGTTTGAGTAATGGTGTAGTTGACCACACGACCCTGTTTATCAATCTCCATAATGGCAGACTGGGTCAGGCGATCAACTTGAGGATTGAGGGAGCAGATGCCATTTGACAAACGCTCTGGAAGCATTGGAACCACTCGGTCTGTCACGTAAACAGAAGTCGCGCGGTTAAGGGCTTCCTTGTCAAGAGCAGAACCCTCGGTCACATAGTAGGAAACATCTGCGATGTGAACTCCGAGTTCCAGATTGCCATTTTTCAAGGCCTTGATATGCACCGCATCGTCCAAGTCCTTAGCATCTGCACCGTCAATGGTAAAAGTTATCTCATCTCTTAGATCCAGACGACCTTCCATATCCTTTTGAGACGGAGCATCAGGCACACTTTCTGCTTCCTTAACAACAGCTTCTGGAAATTCTGAGACAATATCCATTGATTCCAAGACCTCAAGAACATCAATTCCGACATCTGTTGAATGACCCACTACATCGAGAACACTAGCAACAAAGAAATCATGTTTCTTGCTCGGGTATTTGTCGATAAAGACCTTGAGAACTTCTGTTCCCTCCAGTTTAAGGGCTGGTTTCTTAACATAAATCGGTTGACTGATTTTCTGGTTTTTCGAACGGATATAGCCGGCATACTTGGGCTTTTCCTGATCTAGAACGATTTGACCGACAACAGTTGTCAAACTATGTTCTAAGATATCAATAATTTTGGCTTCGGCAGCAGTTCCCTTGTTTCGGTCAGCTACTTTCTTTATCACGACCTCAACGGTATCTCCATCAATAGCATAGTTGACATCGTTTTTCCCTACAAAAAGGTCGTCCTCCTCGCCTTCTAGGCTGACAAAACCAAAGCCATTTTTATGAGCATGAAAAATCCCTTTGAGAGTAATCTCATGTTTTTTCTTAATTTCTAATGTCAGACTACCATCTTCTTCAAAGCGAATCTGGTGCTTTCTTTCCATTAGGGACAAGGTTTTGATCAACTCACGAAAATCCTTGGATCCGTCTTTTCCCAAAGCCTGAGCCAAGTCATTGACAGTTACCTTTCCCTTGTCTTGTAAATATTCTTTTATTCTATCTTTCATATTTTCTTTCTAGATTTTTTTATTTTCTTTTACTGTAAAACCTTCTAAAATATCTTTTAAAAATAAAAAGAGGCAAAGACCTAGTCCTGCCCATTATTTTCTTATCTACTTGATAATACCGTCAATGCTAAGGCAATGGCTAGCCAGAAAAAGACTAAAATCCCTGTCAAACGCTGCATTACAGCTTCAAAACCGCGTGCTTTACTGCGTTCAAACAAATCACCTGAGCTGGCATCAAATACATTGCTGGATTGGTTTTTGGTTGGTTGCATGAAAATCGCAATCACAATCACAACAGATAATACTAATAAAATGGTTAATAATAGGTTATACATATCAAACTCCTTAAAATCCTTATTATTTTACCATAAAATCTACTTAGATTCAAGATGTAGGGTTACTTTTCTTTCCTTGGGGCAATACTTTAAAACCTCAATCTTGTCTGGATGAGTTTTTGAATTTTTACTGGTTAGGTAATTGATACTGCCACAAGAGGAGCATTTGAGATTAATTTTTACTCGCACTAGATTTCCTTTACTTTTAATAATGTTCGAAATTGAAGCAGGTTAAAGAGACAACTAAAGGCCACACAAAGGCTTGTCGCATAGAAGACTGCATGGTAGCCAAATTGACCTGCTACTGCAGAACCTGCCATAGGACCAACGACACCTCCCAGATAAAAGAATACCTGATTGAAGGCAAAGACCCTCGAAATTCCGGTTTTGGGTGTCATCTTGCTGAGAAGGGCATTAACTCCAGGAATCAAGGCACCGGTTCCCAAGCCAAAGAGAAAACGATAGAGTCCTAGTTGAAGGGGACTAGAGGCATTGGCACAGAGGAGATAGATGATGACTGAATAAAACTGGGCTACAACCAAGAGGCGATGGTTCCCCACCTTGTCACCTAGCTTTCCCATGACTCCTGCACTCATCATGCTGGAAAAGCCCATACTGGATACAATCAAACCTGACACAAAGAGAAGATTCTCTGTCTGGCCTAAGTCGCGCACATAAAGTGCTAAAATAGGGCCAATCGATTGGGCTGAAAATTGGATGACAAAACTGGTCAGAAAGAGATTGACCAAGAGATAGGGATATTTAACTGATGTAAATAATTCCTTTGTTGGGATGGCTTTTTCTTTTGCTACTGGTTGAAAATCTTCCTTGATAAAGAAAATAGTCAAAACAGCGGCTAAGAAGAGAAAACTACCAACCAGTAAAAAGACAGTACGAATGCCAAATAATTCTGCGATAAAGCCACCGATAAAAGGACCAGTTAAAGTACCTGCTACTACTCCTGTAGACAAAGTACCGAGAGCAGAGCCTGATTTCTCCTTGGGAACCTGACTGGCTATCAAGGCTGTGGCATTAGGAACAAAACCTGCAAATACACCATTCAGTAAACGCAGAAAGATTAACCAATAAATATTTGGGACAAAAGCCAAGCCTCCCATAGTAATGGTCATGGCCATGCCAGCCCGAATCATCATGGGTTTTCGACCGTATTTGTCAGCAAGGATGCCCCAGATAGGAGAGAAAAGTGCCGCAGAAATGGCAGAGACAGAAATAGCTAAACCTGCATAAAAAGCAGCTTAATCACTCCCTACACCTAAATTTTCTACAAAGATGGGCATAAAAGGCACAACCAAGGAAATACTGGCTCCTGTCAGAAAATTACCAAACCAGGCAATGCGCAGATTATCTTTCCAATTAATCTCTGTCATCTTACTTACCTCCCTCAAGAAGGGTAAGCACCTGAGTTAGAAGCTGATTTTGATTTCCATTGTTGTTTAAAACATGGCTGGCCAAATCTTTTTTTTTCACTAAAGGCCACTGGGCTGCCAGACGAGACTCAGCTTCATCCTTGGATAGCTGATCCCTTTTCATTAAGCGTTCTACTTGGACATCTCTATCCACATAGACCAACCAAGTCTCATCAAACCAAGCACTGTAGTCCTGCTCAAAAAGTAGGGGAATATCCATGAAGAAAATCTCTTCTGTCTGAGCCAATTGCTCTCTTAATGTAGCTAGTTCCTCACGGATAATATCTCCTTGAATTTGCTTAGACCATTCTCGTTCTTCAGGATTTGAAAAGATAAGACTAGCTAGGAGAGGGCGATTAAGTTCTCCATTTTCTAAGATAATTTTTTGACCAAAGTGCTGGACTAGAGCTTCAAACAGACGACCACCAGGTTTCTGTAGTTGGTGGACGACTGCGTCGGCATCCACTACTTGAAAGCCTTGCTTTCTTAGAAAATTTGTCACGGTTGACTTACCAGAGGCAATTCCTCCTGTGATTCCAATGATTTTTCCCATCAATTCCTCCTTTGGCACTGAGGACAAAAGTGAGTTCCACGTCCGCCTAGTTGGATTTTTTCAATGATGGTGCCACAGCGTACACATTCTTGACCAGCCTTGTCATAGACCTGATGAAAATCCTGCATGGTTCCGTCTTCCCCAAAGGCATTGGTATAGGTCCGAATGGTGGAACCACCTTTTTCAACAGCCTGTCCCAAAACAGCAATGGTCTGGTCATGAATAGCTGTCGTTTCTTCTACTGTCAAAGTCTGAGAAGATCTTGCTGGATGAACCTGAGCTCGCCAGAGAACCTCATCCACATAGATATTACCAAGGCCAGCTACCAAAGTCTGGTCTAGGAGATGGGATTTGATAGGCTTTTTTGACTTGGCTAGAGCATCTTGAAAGACTTGCACATCAAAGTCTGACTCTTTTGGCTCAGGACCTAGTTTTTTAGAAATAAAGTAGGCATCCAAAAGGTCAGGAGACAAGAGTTCCATAGTACCAAACTTGCGTACATCCTCATAAACAAGTGTCCCACCGTCCTCAAACTGGAAGAAAACATGGGCATGCTTGCGTTCAGGAACCTGGTCCGGATAGTAAAAATACTTGCCCTCCATCCGCAAATGGGAAATCAAGACCTTGTCTGTCAGGTAAAAAATCAAATATTTACCACGACGTCCCATTGACTCAATAATCTGACCAGGCACCTCCTTTTGAAATTCGTCCAAATCCGTCTTAATCATCTTGGGATAGCGAATTTCTACACTCGAAATCTTCTTACCCAAAATCAATTTTTCCAAGCCACGTCGAACGGTTTCAACCTCAGGTAATTCAGGCATAAGTCCTCCTTCTGTAAAAACAAGAAGCAGGCATGAGCCCACCTCTACTTAGTATTCTTTTTCATTATAGCCAAAGTCAGCCAAATCTAGCTTTTTATCACGCCAGTTTTTCTTGACCTTGACCCAGGTTTCTAGGAAGACCTTGTCTCCTAGCATGAGTTCAATATCACGACGAGCCATGCTACCGATTTTCTTAAGCATAGCGCCACCTTTACCTATGATAATCCCTTTCTGACTATCGCGCTCGACCATGATAGTTGCACGGATGTGAACCTTGTCTGTCTCTTCATCTCGCTTCATCGAATCAACCACTACAGCAACTGAGTGAGGAATCTCTTCACGAGTTAGGTGCAAGACTTTCTCGCGAATCATTTCTGAAACCAAGAAACGTTCTGGATGGTCTGTGATTTGGTCAGCTGGAAAATATTGGAAACCTTCGTCCAGATTTTCACTCAAAATATCCACTAGACGAGAGACGTTATTCCCTTGAAGAGCTGAGATTGGAACGATTTCCTTAAAATCCATTTGGTTACGGAAATCATCAATCTGAGACAAAAGCTGGTCTGGATGAACCTTATCGATCTTGTTCACAACCAAAATCACAGGAACCTTGGCAGCCTTGAGGCGTTCGATAATCATATCGTCCCCTTTGCCACGCGCTTCATCAGCTGGAACCATAAATAGAACTGTATCCACTTCACGGAGAGTGCTGTAGGCGGATTCAACCATGAAATCTCCGAGGGCTGTCTTGGGCTTGTGAATTCCTGGTGTATCGATAAAGACGATTTGCTCCTTATCAGTCGTGTAAATTCCCATGATTTTGTTGCGCGTCGTCTGCGCCTTGTCACTCATGATGGCAATCTTTTGCCCCATAACGTGATTTAAAAAAGTTGACTTCCCAACATTGGGACGTCCTAAAATGGCTACAAAGCCTGATTTAAAAGTCATAATTTCCTCTTACTGTTTAAAATAACAAATCCCAGATTCGTGGGAGAAAAATCAATGCGCCTGTTAAGGCTGCGAAAAGAGAGACCACTAATACCGCGCCAGCCGCCATATCCTTGGCATTTTTAGCCAGCATGGAAAAGTGATAGTGACTGGCCAAATCCACCACATTTTCAATAGCAGAATTGATAATTTCAAAGGCTACTACCAAGAAAATGCTCAATAGGAGAAAGAGCCATTCGATTCGTGACACCTGAAAAACAAAACCTGCAAGAATGACTACAAGAGCCGTCACTGCATGTTTTCGCATATTGCGTTCTTCCTTGATAGCAGTCAAAATCCCTGTGATGGCAAATTCTAAACTGGCTATCAGGTCACGATTTTTCCATTTTCGTTTATTGTCTTGTGAGTCCATAGGCTGTCAAAATTTCTTCTTGTAAACCGAACATCTCCGCTTCTTCTTCCGGAGTGTAGTGATCATAGCCGTTGATATGTAAAAAGCCGTGTACTGCCAAGAAGCCCATCTCACGCTCAAAGCTATGGCCATATTCCTCGGCCTGCTCATGAGCCTTATCGATAGAGATGAACAATTCCCCAATATAGGCATCAAACTCAGACATCATCTCTGCCAATTCAGGATTTTCAAGCAAATCCTCTTCGTCAAAGGCAATTTCCAACTCTGGTTTATACTCAAGGCTGATGACATCTGTCGGACGGTCTGTGTCACGGTACTCCAGATTGAGTTCATGACTACGTTCATTAGTCACAAAGGTAACTGCCATCTCCTTGTCTTCTTTGCCTAATTTTTGGGCTGCAAATTCCAAAATTTCTTGGGTTTGTTGCAACATTTCTTTTGAAACTTGACCAGTTTCATCTACCATTTCAATATACATGTGCTTCTCGTTTCTCTTTACTTGGCTTTATTATACCACATTTCCATGATTTTATTCTACCTTTTTGATATAATACTATGGAATACAATCACAAGGAGAGAACGATGTCATTTGACGGATTTTTTTTACACCACATGGTTGAGGAATTGCAAAGAGAGTTAGTGAACGGTCGCATCCAGAAAATCAATCAACCTTTTGAACAAGAGTTGGTCTTGCAAATCCGTAGCAATCGCCAAAGTCATCGCCTGCTCCTTTCTGCTCACCCAGTTTTTGGACGCATTCAGCTGACCCAAACGACTTTTGAAAATCCAGCCCAACCTTCTACCTTTATCATGGTTTTGAGAAAATATTTGCAGGGTGCCCTGATTGAGTCGATTGAGCAAGTGGAAAATGACCGAATTGTGGAAATAACGGTTTCCAATAAAAACGAGATTGGAGACCATATTCAGGCTACCTTGATTATCGAAATCATGGGGAAACACAGTAATATTCTACTGGTTGATAAGAGTAGTCATAAAATTCTCGAAGTCATTAAACACGTCGGCTTTTCACAAAATAGCTACCGCACCTTGCTGCCTGGGTCGACCTATATCGCTCCGCCAAATACCGAATCTCTCAATCCTTTTACGATCAAGGACGAGAAACTCTTTGAAATCCTGCAAACACAGGAAACAACAGCTAAAAACCTTCAAAGCCTCTTTCAAGGTCTGGGACGTGATACGGCAAATGAATTGGAAAGCATTCTGATTAGTGATAAACTATCTACTTTCCGTAACTTTTTCAATCAAGAAACCAAGCCGTGCTTGACTGAGACTTCCTTCAGCCCAGTTCCTTTTGCTAATCAGGTGGGAGAGCCTTTTGCCAGTCTTTCTGATTTGTTGGACACCTACTATAAGGATAAGGCTGAACGCGACCGTGTCAAACAGCAAGCCAGTGAACTCATTCGTCGTGTTGAAAATGAACTTCAAAAAAATCGACATAAGCTTAAAAAACAAGAAAAAGAGTTACTAGCGACAGACAATGCTGAAGAATTTCGTCAAAAAGGGGAATTGCTAACAACCTTCCTCCACCAAGTGCCTAACGACCAAGACCGGGTTATTCTAGACAACTACTACACCAACCAACCTATCACGATTGCGCTTGATAAGGCTCTGACTCCCAACCAGAATGCCCAACGCTATTTTAAACGGTACCAGAAACTAAAAGAAGCTGTCAAATACTTAACTGATCTGATTGAAGAAACCAAGGCAACCATTCTCTATCTGGAAAGTGTCGAAACCGTCCTCAACCAAGCTGGACTGGAAGAAATCGCTGAAATTCGTGAAGAATTGATCCAAACTGGCTTTATCCGCAGAAGACAACGGGAGAAAGTCCATAAACGTAAAAAACCAGAACAATATCTAGCAAGCGATGGCAAAACCATCATCTATGTCGGTAGAAACAATCTTCAAAACGAGGAGCTAACCTTTAAAATGGCCCGCAAGGAGGAACTTTGGTTCCATGCCAAGGATATTCCTGGAAGCCATGTTGTCATCTCAGGCAATCTTGACCCTTCCGATGAAGTTAAGACAGACGCGGCAGAACTAGCCGCCTACTTCTCTCAAGGTCGCCTGTCAAATCTGGTTCAGGTAGATATGATTGAAGTCAAGAAACTCAACAAACCAACAGGTGGAAAACCCGGTTTTGTAACCTATACCGGACAAAAGACCCTCCGTGTCACACCAGATCCAGAAAAAATCGCATCCATGAAAAAATCCTGATTTACTTGAAATCAGGATTTTTAACTTACTGTTCAGTCAAATCATATCCAACAATGGGACTAATCTTTGCCACCTAGTTTCTCATTGATTTTCATCATCACACTAGCAATTTTTTCTCCCCAATAAGGGTCTGAGGCATATTCCACATTCATACCAGAAGCCTTGTTTCCAAGGAAGGTTCTGCCCCTATCGATATAATTTTCCTTAATCCACTTGGTTGCACCTAAAATTCCCTTATCCACATCATCAAATGTTTTAGCAGAAAGGTAAGGTGTCGTATCATAGGCTGTAATGCCAAAGAAATTGTTCTTATCTTTGGCAATCTTGCTACGTCCCCAGTCGCTTTCTAAGGCGCTATGAGCAAGGAGGTAGAGGGCATTGATATGGTAATGTTCTTCGGCTTCCTTAAAGGTAGCTCCCTTATTTTCCAAGAGGCTGTTATCAATATTTAACAAACTAAATACCTTATCCAAATCCTCAGCACTGTAATTTGTAGCCTCTGTCAAATCTTTGAAAAGGAAGGGATTTTCAAGGTTAAAATCATCAAAATGCAGTCCATCTGCCGAATAATATTTCTTACCTACTTCCATATCAGAAAGATGAGAAGCTACTGGAATGCTAGCATTCTGAGCTACATAGTGATAAAAACGGTGTCCATCACTCTCATAATAAGGGATAAAATCCTTACTAGTATCTAGCGCTTGTAAATCTTCTGTTTTCATGTAGCCTGACAAACCAGAAATAATAATAGCTAGGCGCTTGTCATCACTTTTTCTATCCTTATCTAGCCAGACAACACTACCTTGCGATATATAGGAGAGTTTTTCACCATCTGCATTATAGACATTTGCTGTGACAGGCACTACTTGATAATAAGCAGCATTTTCGTTTGTTGCTTTTTCTACAAGCCACTTTCCATCGCTTCCTAGCTGATGACCATCAATAATCTCGTTTTTTGCCATGTAACCGCCAGATTTGAAGTAATACCAGGCTTGACTTTTAGCATCGTATACCCATTCTTTCTCAGCCATTTTGCCATCAGATTTTAGATAAAACCATGACTCCTTATCCAAAATCCATTCATTGGCTGCCATATAGCCACCAGATTTTAGATAATAATAATAATGGCCATTTTCGAAAATCCATTCTTTATCAGCATGATTTCCATTTTCTTTGATATAAAACCAAGATTGGTATTGTTTGTCAAAAAGCCAACCTTGCTGTACTTTTGCCCCACTAGCATTCACATAAGCCTGCTCAATCCACTGACTAGTCAGCAAATAACCACCAGATTTGAAATAATAGTCTTTCCCTTTGATTTGGAGCCATTCTTTCTCTGCGTGTTGTCCATCTGCTTTGATATAAAACCAAGCGTCGTATTGAGAATCATAGACCCATTCTTCTATTACCTTGGCACCTGATGCACCGACATAGGAAGCTCCTAGCCAAGCGTTTCTTTTCATCTTTCCATTTTGGTCAAGATAATAGAAGGCTCCCTTATCTTCTACCCATTCTGACTGGGCCATATAGCCACCAGATTTGAGGTAAAAATAGTCGTCACCTTGTTTCAGCCATTCATTTTCAGCATAGTTGGCATCTTCTTTTATATAAAACCAAGATTGATAGTGAGCATCAAAAATCCACTCATTCGCTGCTGGACTGCCATCTGATTTCAGGTATTGTTTTCCTTGCCAAGTACCATCGCTAGCCATTGCACCTTCTGGTCTGGCTAAGAAAAATAGCAAAGCTAAAAAAACAAATCTCAATTTCTTCATAAACTTTCTTCCTCTGTTCTTTCCATTTTATTGTATCAAAATTCTCTATAATCAACATTACAAACTGATAAAAAATCAAGAACAGATTGATTGCAGTTTATCTCAGAGACTCTTTTACTTCCTTGCGGAGATTTTCCAGACTACTAATGCCGTATTTGTCCATAACCTTTGGTAGATTTTCGATGATATCAGGACAGGCATATGGATTGGTAAAGTTGGCTGTTCCAACTCCGATAGCAGAGGCTCCAGCCAGATACATTTCTAGGGCAGTTTCTGCCGAATCCACTCCTCCCATTCCAATAATAGGCAGGTCTGTTGTTTGGGCTACTTGGCGGATGAGTTTGAGGGCTACTGGAAAGACTGCTGGACCAGACATTCCACCTGTTCCATTTGCCAAGATTGGTTTTCTGGTTTTGAGGTCAAAGCGCATACCAACTAGAGTATTGATCATGGTCAAGCCACTTGCTCCCGCATCCTCTGCTGCCTTTGCGACAGTAACGATATCGGTCACACTAGGGGTTAGTTTGACATAAACTGGTACATCAGAGGCTTCCACAGCCGCTTTCACCACATCATAAGCTAAATCTGGATCTTGACCAATCAAAAGTCCATGATTACAGTGATCTACATTGGGGCAAGAAATATTGAGCTCGATAGCCTTTACATTAGCTGCTTTAGAAATTCCTCGAGAAACAGCAGCATACTCTTGTTTTGAAAAACCCGCAACATTGGCGATAATAGGAAGATTTGGATATTCTCTTTCCAGCCAAGGTAACTTTTCGGCCAAAACAACTTCCAAACCAGGATTTTGTAAGCCAATTGCATTGAGCATACCAGCAGGTGTCTCTGCTACCCTTGGAGTTGGATTGCCAAAGCGTGGTTCAAGGGTTGTCGCCTTGATCATAATAGAACCCAAAAGGTCTAAATCATAGTACTTGGCATACTCTTGTCCAAAACCAAAACAGCCTGATGCTGGAATGATAGGATTTTTCAAATCCAAACCAGGTAGAGAAACTTGTAAACGATTTGTAGTCATGATTTTCTCCTTATAATACAACTGTTCCTGTGCGGAAAACAGGCCCATCTTCACAGACGCGTTGGCTAACCGTCTCGCTTTCTGGCACTTTTAGGACGCAGGCATAGCAAGCCCCCATCCCACAAGCCATACGAGATTCCAGAGATAGATAAGCTCTTGGGTGGTCATAAAAGGTTTGATTGATATACTTCATCATTCCAGGCGCCCCACATGAGTAAACAGCATCAAATTGATTGTCTAAGTCATTGATAACAACGGAAACATTTCCCTTAATACCATAAGAACCATCATCTGTCGTTACAAAGACCTGCCCATATTGGGCCAATTCCGTCTCTAAAATAACAGCATCCTTGTTCGCAAAACCGAGGACAGTCACTACTTTCACACCACGTGCATGCAATTCCTTGGCTACTTCAAGCAAGGGCGGAACACCAATCCCACCTCCAACTAAGAGAACCTGGCTCTGCTCATCTAGGTCAGACAAGTCAAAACCATTTCCCTGAGGACCCATCACATCAAGAGTATCTCCCTGACTTAAGGTTGAGAAAATAGCTGTCCCAGCCCCTTCAATTCGATAAATAAGATGACACTGCTTATTTGCCTTATCAATAGACGAAATTGAAATAGGGCGACGCAAAAGATGGGCATCATCAGGCACACGAAGATGAAGAAATTGGCCTGCTCGCATAGCCTCAACCATTTCCCCTTCTAGGACTAATTCAAAGATTGCTGGCGCGATTTCCTCTTGTGCGACCACCTTCATGGTTTCCAAACGAATTGCACCCAAACGTTTCTTACATGTGGGATTCATGACTTTTCCTCCTTAAATTTTAAGGGGACCAGATAAAGAAAAGACCTTGCTTGTGCAAGGCCTCAGTTAAAATCGTACAACACAAGAGAGCACACTCAAAAAGACTCCTCTAGAAAATTGTACTATTCTTTTATCTGACACCTTGTGAGTCTCTCGGGACTCCCCTTAAAGGTTAAATTTTTACTAGTATACTCTTTCAGCTTAAAAAAGTCAAGTAGAAAACGAACATTCCACTTGACTTCATGAGATTATTTTTCACGAATGACTTCTACCTTATATCCATCAGGATCCTTGACAAAGTAATAGTTAGGTGCAGTTCCTGGTAGACCATTTGGCTCAGTAACTTCATAACCTTTGGCACTGTGCTCTTGATGAAGCGCCTCAAGATCAGGGGTACTTAGGGCGATATGGGCAAATCCATCTCCAACCACATAAGGACCGTGATCGTAATTGTAAGTCAACTCCAACTCATAGTCGTCACCCTCAAGTCCTAGATAAACGATCGTGAAGGCATGATCTGGAAAATCTCTGCGGCGCAATTCTTTAAAACCAAAAGCATCTTGATAAAATGCAATTGATTTTTCAAGATTTTCTACTCGTAAACAAGTGTGTAGCATTTTTGAAGCCATATTTTTCTCCTTTATTTTTAAAAAGACTGGGACAATCCTGTTCCAGTCTTATCTGTTATTATTTACCAAGTTTTGCTTTCGCTGCATCTGCAAGAGCTGTGAAAGCTGCTGCATCGTTAACAGCCAAGTCAGCAAGCATTTTACGGTTAACTTCGATCTCAGCCAATTTCAAACCATGCATCAATTGTGAGTATGAAAGTCCGTTCATACGAGCTGCCGCGTTGATACGAGTGATCCACAATTTGCGGAAGTCACGTTTTTTCTGACGACGGTCACGGTATGCATAGTAGTAAGAGTTCATTACTTGTTCTTTTGCAGTACGGAACAAGATGTGTTTAGCTCCATAGTAACCTTTTGCTAATTTAAGAATACGTTTACGACGTTTGCGTGATACAACGCCACCTTTAACACGTGCCATGTTTTATTTCCTCCAAATATTTCCTAGAATTGTTTACTTACAGTCAAGCTATTATTTCAAGCGAGTAAGCATTGCTTTGATACGTTTGTAATCTCCTGAATGCACCATAGATGCTTTACGAAGATGACGACGTTGTTTCTTAGTTTTTCCGTGGAAACGGTGAGAAGTGTAAGCACGGAAACGTTTAAGTCCACCAGAACCTGTACGTTTGAAACGTTTAGCTGATGCGCGGTGTGTTTTTTGTTTTGGCATGATTTTTTCTCCTTTATTTAACTTTCTGACAATTATTTTTTGTCAGTCGCTGGCGCCAATTGCATGAACATTTGACGTCCATCCATTTTAGCACGTTGTTCGATGATGGCAATATCTTGAGTTGCTTCAGCAAACTCGGCTAAAACTTTTGCACCAATCTCTTTATGGGTAATCATACGACCCTTAAAGCGAATAGATACCTTAACTTTATTTCCTTTTTCAAGGAATTTGCGTGCATTGCGAAGTTTTGTATCAAAGTCACCCTTGTCAATCGTTGGACTTAGACGAACTTCTTTCACGGTAACAACACTTTGTTTTTTACGTTGTTCTTTTTGCTTCTTCTGGTACTCAAATTTGAACTTACCGTAGTCCATAATTTTTGCAACAGGCGGTTTGGCTTGGGGTTGAATCAACACTAGGTCAACATTAGCGTTATCAGCCAAAGCTTGCGCTTCACTGAGTGGCTTGATACCTAACTGTTCTCCCTCAAGACCGATCAAGCGAACTTCACGTACACGAATCTCATCATTGATGAATAAGTCTTGCTTTGCTATGGTTTTCACCTCTTTTGTTTTATTAGAGAAAAACAATAGCGGACTCGTAAATATACAAGCCCGCACGTTATGATAGCGTTTCTTAGAAACTTTTCATCCGTAGGGCCAGGCAACTTGATGTCACAAGGCGAGAAGCTCTCACTTCTGCTTTTCTCAACTTTTATATGATACCAAGTTTTCTAGCCCTTGTCAAGATAAAAAGTTATTTTTTTGAAAAGTTTCTGTTTGCAGTTTGTCTTGGTTTTCGAATCAAAAAGAGAGAACCAAGGTGATTCCCTCTCTATGTTAGTTTTTTCTTATTTTCTGTATAGGAAAGCTAGAGTCTATTAAAAACTTCCTTTTTCCGTGAACTTCCCCATCTTTCGATAAATAGAATCCCCACTAACAAAAGGACAATCAGGCAAGGAAGTAAGACCATCCCCATGCTCCAATTCAGATTGACATTATCAATTTGCTTAGGTAATCTTCCAGATAAAATATCCACTGAACGTAAGTAAGTAAAGGGAATCAGATGTGCAATCTTTTGAAGAGGCTGAATTGTTTGGATGCCAAACAATAAGCCAACAATCCCAATGAGTGAAAGAAAGAGTACAGGCATTTTTTGATTGAAAAAGTAAGCAATCAGATACACAACTTCCACAATGACGATAAAGGCTAAGAAAGCTAATAACAAGCCAGGAAATAACACATCTTGTATCTTTCCAATAGTTACCTCTTGATTCACTAAGCTATAAATCGGGTAGGGATAATCTAACTGTCCAAAACCACTTATCAGACTTCCCACTAGAAAAGAAAATCCACAGATTCCGATAAACAGCACAGTTACATATCCCACTCCAACTCCAAGAGAAGATATTGCAAATGTCACTTTTGAAAAAGGATATAACTGAGCTGTGTCCAAATGATTTTGATATCTTTCTGCAAATAGTTGCGTTAGCATAAAAATAATAGCAATCACAAACAAGCTTGGGATGATAACCTCTAAAATCCAGACAATCTGATCAATCCCGTGGGTCGGATAATCTAAATTGTGCACTTTTATGTTCAAGGGATATAAGGCTTGGTAAATCTTTCGCTCGCGGTCAGCCCCCATTTTTATTTCAGAGCTAGAAGTCGGGGTATTTGATATCCTTTCATAATTCTTCTCTTCATCTTGCCACTGCAAATAGTAGGCTTCTTTCCATCGTCCTTCTTTTAACAAAGCCAGAATTTCTTTCTTTTGAGTCAAAAGATTTTTTTGCGATTCTAAATTAATTTTAGCAGTCTGGTATTCCTCCGAGTTGGTATCAGATATTTGGGAGAGTTTCTCTTCATATTCATTGATGACTCTCTCATCTTTTACAAGACGGGTTTCCAACTCTCTCCAAGCTGACTGAGTTTGCAGTCCGACTATTGAAATAAAAGGTAACACCGAGTACAGATACAAATAAAGCTAAGATAATCCAGTTTAAGCGACTTTTGAAAACTTTTTTCAATAAAAATAGACTAACATCTTTCATAAACTAAACCTCTTCTATCTGCCCCTGATGAATGGTTACTACTCTATCGCAGACATCAACCAACTCTTCCTTATAGTGGGAACTTAAAAGAACCAGCTGTTCTTGTCTATCGATTTGTACTAGCCTATCAAAAAACTTCTGTCGATAATACTCATCTAAGCCATTTGTAATCTCATCCATAAGCCAGCATTTCGCCTGACTGAGGAAATACATGGCAATCACCAAGCGTTGCTTCATGCCTAAGGAATACTTGCGAATAGGAAGGCTGATATAGTCTGACATTTCCCAATAGGCAATTTCATCCCTCAAGTTCAGACCTGACTTCCAGATGTTTTTGATAAGACGAAGGTAGTCCATCCCACTTAAGTTTCCATCCAGCCATTCAACGCTTTCATAATAAAATAAAGAAGGAGGGGCTGCGATATTTCCACTACTTATAGGAATTAAATTGCTAATGGCGCGGAACAGGGTCGTCTTTCCAGAGCCATTGATAGCAAGAATACCATAAATCCTACCCTTTTCAAATGTAAAATCAACATCTTGTAAGATGACTTGTCGCGTTTTTAAGGTCACATGAGTAAGCTGCAACATATCTAGCCCTCCTTTTATCACTCTTTAAGGATTAATAGCCTCCGCTGTAGTAGTTTAGTACCTCATAACGATTGTAATTCAAACCAGAACCAACTTTATACTCAGAATAGCTATAATAACGAGATCATGACAGAACGTTAATATAGCTATATCTGTAGTAATTCATACTAGACCTATAGTAGGTATTTCAAGCATACCGATAAGTTTTAAAGACGCTCACAGTAGATACACTGGACTGAAAAAACCAATAGATCATAAACTAACTAATTAAACGGTTTTTACTAATTTTTAATGGTTTTATATCATTAATATTGAGGACGCTTTCATTATATCGTTTTTATCATTATTATGCAACAGATTTTTAGTTTATTTTACTAATATATAGTATTTATCCTTCCTATCGAACGCTTTCTATTTTCCAACTATTCCACCCTTTAAAGCGTATAGCTCCTTGCTGGTCAGTTCGATATACTTTGCTATTGATAGTTTCCAGTCGAGTCAAGGTTTCCTGATGGGGGAGTTTCGTTCGATTATTCTTTCCAACTGAAATGAGAGTGATCTCTGGTTTGAGATGTTTTAAAAAGGCTGAAGTTGATGAATTTTTAGAACCATGTTGGCCAGCTTTCAAAACATCCACCTCTAAGTCAGGATATTGCCTCAGCAATTCCTTCTCTCCTTTCTCCTCCAAATTTCCTGTGAAGAGAAAGTGCTTATCCAAAAGTTTCCCATAAAGAACCAGGGAATCATCGTGCCCTCCATCTCCAATTTTCCTTGGAGATAGGACTTCTAACTGACTTCCAAAAATCGGCAAGTTTTCTCCCAATGACACACTACGAACCTTGGTTTGAGTCGCTTGTAGTTCCACTACAAATTCCTTCTGTTTCAGGCTGCCTTTTGATACTAAAATCTCCCCTACATGGAATGCCTTAGTCACCTCCAATAAATCTCCAACATGCTCCTTGTCTGTGTTGGTCAAAATTAGCTGGTCGATCTTGGCTACTCCACGACTTTTAAGATAGGGTATCAAGCTTCGCTGGGCATTGCTGGTCGTCGCCTTTTCTTGCCATTTTTCGATTTTCTTATCAGATTCTGCCTTGCCACCGACATCTATGAGAATGGTTTTACCAGTTATATCCCGTAGGAAAATACTTTCTCCTTGCCCGACATCCAGCATGGTGATTTCATTTTCCAGTGGATACTTGGTCAAGAAAAAAAGACCTGTAATCAATAAGCTCAATACTGTTAGCTTTTTAATGTTTTTCCTCAAATCATAAACTAAAGCCAAGGAAATTAACAATAGGATTAAAAGCCATGCATTGGGTTGTCCAAAGACCAGAGGTCTACTTGCCACCTGTGATACCAAGCGAATCATTCCCTCCAACCATTCAAAGATAAAGTTCAACTGAATGACTGGATAGAGAAAGGAAAGGGCAAATAAGATAGACAAGAGCGGTAAGAAGACCAAGTCAAATAGAAAGGAAAAGACAAAGGTCAAAAGGATAGACCAAGGTTGAAATTCTGCAAAATAGAAGGATAGAATGGGCAATATTCCTAAGGAAATGACTAAACTTTCTCTGGCAATAGCCTTGAGCCCCTCCTCTTCTTTGCTGGTCATAGTCAAGATAAAAGCATAAGCGCAGGACAAAACTCCTCCAGCAGTCAGGAAAAAGTTGGGCATGATAATAAAGAGTACAAGCACAGTCAAGGCAAAATTATCCAAACCCTTAACACCATGTTGAGCCAGTAGCTTCTGCAATAGACTGCGAATAACTGATGCTGAAAATCCTGTTAGTCCCGCATAGATAAGGGAAAAGGGATAGATCAGCCATTTCAACTTTTCTTGGGTCAAGCCCAATCGCAAGAGAAGTTTCTTAAAAACATCCATGAAAAAGCCTACCTGCATACCTGACAAGGCAAAAAGATGGATAATTCCTAGACTGGAATAAAGCTCATTCATCTCCTCAAAGTCGGTGTCCAGATGTCCTAATAGAAGCCCCGTCATGTAATTGCGCATAGGATCTGGAAAGTGCGTCTTAATCCAAACCACAGCCTTACGGCGTAAACTCGACAGATTTTCTCCTATATCCCAACTGCCAACCTTTTGAAGTGACTGGATTTTTTTGATATTGAGAGTCTGGTAAATTCCCTGAGTCTTCAGATAGGCTTGATAGTTAAATCCACCAAAATTCCTCTGCCCCTCTGGCTCCGAAAGTTTTCCTTCTAGTTCTATCTCATGAAGATCTGTTAAGGCTTGAAATTGCTCTTTTTCATTCTCGGACTGGAGTTTATAATAGACTTGAAAAATGCGTCCATCAGACTTACCACGAAAGGACAGACTATCGCCATTTACCTTAATAGTGTCAGGCAAAATCTGTACCCTTTCAACAGAATCCACCAGATTTTGACTAGTTTGACTCTGTTGCCAATTTTGAAACAGGAACCAGAATCCAAAGACTCCACAAAGCACTAGAACTTTACCTGCTAATTTCCAAGGAAATTGGATAAAGAGACAGACTAGCAGAAAAACAAAGCCCAATAAAGCAAGATAGGATACTGAGAAAATAGCGTAATAAAGCCAAAGCAATAGAAAACTCAGATAAATTAGGGGAGTGGGGATGTTTTTAATCCACTGTAACATAGTCTTTTAGCTTTTCTATGGTCTTGGCACCAATGCCAGAGACCTTCTTGAGCTCGTCTACTGACTTGAACTTGCCATTTGCTTCGCGATGGTCGATAATATCCTGGGCTCGTTTTCCTCCCAGACCCTTGACTTGCTTGAGTTCTTCCAGACTGGCCTTGTTGAGATTGATTTTCTTTTCCTTGCTTGTTGAAGAAGCTGTCCCAGAAGCAGTCTGTTGACTAGCTGCTTCTTCTCCCTTAGTGGGAACGTAAACCAGAGCCTCATCACTGACTTTCTGAGCTAGATTGAGCGACTTGCTGTCTGCTTGCTCTGTCAAGCCACCAGCCTTTTGAACCGCATCATTGACCCGACTACCTACCGGCAAATCGTAAATACCTGGAGATTTGACAGCGCCTTTCACATCTACTGTGATTAGTTCTTGTTCAACAGGTTCTTCCTTTTCTTCCTTCTTCACTTCCTTTTCGGATACCGAATCCTTGGAAACAGCTGCTACTTCTGCCTGCAAATTCGTTTCCTTGACAGGTGTTTGTGGAGTTGGCTTCAGCAGGAAAAATCCGCCAACAAGCAAGCCTAGACCAGTACAGATGACAATGATTTTATACTCTTTGATTTTCTCGATAATTTCTTCCATATTTTCTCCTCTCTTAGATTATTCGTAAAAGGAAGAAAAAACAGTTGAAAAATTCTTCTCAACTGCTTATTTATTTGCAAAATAGTCTTCCTTGGTCAAGACATAATGAACTCTTGTAACGATTCGACCTTTTTCATGCTGGTCCATACAAGCATAAGATTCTTCGTGGGAAAAACGCATGCCTGATTTCTCCATGACCTTTCCAGATGCAGGATTGTCCTTATCGTGAAGGGCAGTCAACTTATTCATCCCTATCTTCTCAAAAGCTAGCTCAATCACGGCACGGTTGGCTTCTGTCGTCAATCCTTGATTCCAATACTTTTTATTGATAATGTAGCCAATAGCTGCCTTCTTAAGAGCAGGATCAATCTTGTGCAAATCAATGGTTCCGATAAACTGACAATTGCTTTTTAGTTCTATTCCCCAGCGTCCCAAGGGATTGGCCAAGTAGAACTGAGCAATATTATTTTTGGTTTCTTCCAAGCTTTGATTGGTTGGAAAAGTGTAACGTGTATTTTCTCTGTCCGAAGCATAGGCAAACATTGCTTCCGCATCATCCAAAGTTACAGGTCTAAGCAATAAACGCTTAGTCTCCATTATTGGATACTGGGATAGTTTTAAAAAGATTGATTCCATACTTCTCCTCCATTTAAAAATATTTTCTACCAGTCTAGCATAAAAAATAAATTACAACAAATTTTTCTTGCTTTTTAAAGCGGTTTCATATAGAATAAAATCATCACCTTATTTTATAGATAATGTGATAAATCATTTACAACCCGTCAATAGAAAGGGAGTTTTTCTCTATGTTAATCGGAATTCCAAAAGAAATTAAGAATAATGAAAACCGTGTTGCCCTAACACCTGCTGGTGTCCACAGCTTAGTCGGCCGTGGTCATCGCGTCCTTATCGAAACAAATGCTGGTCTCGGTTCTGGCTTTACTGATGCTGACTATCAAAAGCAAGGAGCTGAAATTGTCGCTACTGCTGGTGAGGCCTGGGCTGCTGAGTTGGTCGTAAAGGTAAAAGAACCTCTAGATTCTGAATATGGTTACTTGCGCGACGACCTGCTTCTCTTTACCTACTTGCACATGGCCGCTGCTCCAGAATTAGCAGATGCTATGTTGGAAGCAAAAACAACTGGGATTGCCTATGAAACTGTCCGTAATTCCCAAAATCAGTTACCACTCCTCGTTCCTATGAGTGAGGTTGCAGGCCGTATGGCAGTCCAAATCGGCGCCCATTTCCTAACCAAGCAAGCAGGAGGTTCTGGCGTCCTACTGGGTGGTGTACCGGGTGTGCCTAAAGGGAAAGTAAGCATCATCGGTGGCGGTGTCGTAGGGACTCATGCTGCTCGAATTGCCCTTGGTCTTGGTGCTCAAGTAACCATCCTTGATATCAGTGCTAAACGTCTCTCAGATCTCGAAGAGGTCTTTGGCCATCAAATCCAAACCCTTATGTCCAATTCATTTAACATTGAAGCCAGTGTGAGAGATGCGGATGTGGTGATCGGAGCGGTTCTCATCCCAGGTGCCAAGGCACCGAAATTGGTGACAGATGAGATGGTCAAGCAAATGCGTCCAGGTTCAGTCATTGTTGACGTTGCCGTTGACCAAGGTGGCGTTATCGAGACAGCTGACCGTGTGACAACGCACGATGAGCCTGTCTATGAAAAACACGGTGTACTCCACTATGCCGTTGCCAATATCCCTGGTGCGGTTGCTCGTACTTCAACCATTGCCCTAACCAATGTCACTCTTCCTTATATCGAAGCTTTGGCTGGTAAAGGTTTTGTACAAGCAATCTCTGAGGATGAGGGCTTGCGCCAAGGTGTTACTACTTATCAAGGTTACTTAACCAGTCTTCCAGTAGCCCAAGGTCTCGATAAAAAACATACTCCAATTGATGAACTAATCTAAAAAATCTAATTATCAGATAAAAGAAAGAGCAATTCCACCTGAACTGCTCTTTTTTGCTATTCTGTTTCTTCTTGGACTTCTTCACTCTCTTCTTTTTTTACTGGAGCTGGTTCATAAGCTCGGATAATCTGAGCGACAACAGGATGGCGAACCACATCCTTAGCTGAAAAGTGAACAAAGTCAATCTGATGGATGTTCTTGAGTTTTTCTTGAGCATCAATCAAACCGGACTTGACGTTACGCGGAAGGTCAATCTGACTGATATCTCCATTGACAATCATCTTAGAATTAAAACCTAAACGAGTCAAAAACATCTTCATCTGCATGATGGTCGTATTTTGCGCCTCATCGAGAATGACAAAGGCATCATCCAAGGTCCGTCCACGCATGTAGGCAAGAGGTGCAATCTCGATAATTTCACGCTCCATGAGACGAGTCGTCTGGTCTTTTCCCAGAATCTGATACAAGGCATCATAAACAGGTCGAAGGTAAGGATCTACCTTCTCTTTAAGATCACCCGGAAGAAAACCTAGACTCTCGCCAGCTTCCACTGCCGGGCGTGTTAGGATAATCCGCTTAACCTGACCACGTTTAAGAGCTGTCACAGCCAAGGTCACTGCAAGGAAGGTCTTCCCTGTACCTGCTGGCCCAATTCCAAAGGTCACATCGTGCTGTTTGACACTATCCACATAAAGCTTTTGACCTAGAGTTTTGACACGAATAGGCTTCCCTGTATTGTCCTTGATAATTTCTTCTTCGTAAAGGGCGACAAATTTATCAATTTCATCGTTTTTGACCATGCTAATTGCAGTTACCACATCTGGCGTACCAACGGTCATCCCACGATTTACCAAGACCATCAAAGCCTGGATAACCTGACGGGCTTCCTCACAAGCAGACTCTTCTCCCAAAACCTGGACAATCTCCGTACGAGCATGAATCACCACATCAAGCTCTTCTTCCATCAAACGGAGATGGCGTTCATTGGAACCAAAAAGATGAAACAGGTCATCTGGATGACTCAGTTGAATGTCTATTGAATGTTCCTTCAAATAAAGAACCTCTCTAATCCTTTTATTTCTTTTTATTATAGCAAAGGGGGGGAGAAATTACTAGCCCAAACCCAGTGAATCATGCTAGTGTTCTAAATATTCTTGCCAGATGGCGTCAAAGTCTCCTAGGTTAAAAGAGAAACTGGCATGTTCTTCCAAAAAGCGACTCACCTCATCAAAATCATCTGTGTGTTTTGGGAAGGCTGACTCTTCAAAAGCGAGATCCGCCAAGATAGCTTTAGGACTGTTACTTTTAGGGTTGCGCTCGGTCATGAGCCAAGTGTAAAATGATTTTCTCATAAGTCACCCTAGATCAACTCTGTCCCAAACTGGTCTTGCTTAATTTTACCAGCCTTCATTAAACCACCAAGTGCTTTCTTGAACTGACCTTTAGAAATGCCAAAGGTTGCCTTGATGTCGTCTGGAGATGACTTATCATTTAAGGTCATGAAACCGCCATTGCTTTCCAAATAAGTCAAAATCATCTGAGCATCATTTTCCAACATCTCAAAAGAACGTGGTTTAAGGGAAAGGTTCAAGGTACGGTCCACTTCACGGAAACCAATAACGCGCGCATCTAATACTTGCCCCAAACGTGGCTCTGCGTAACGCTCGCTAGGATGGATAAAGCCAAGCATGTTATTTTCTGGCAGGTAGACAAAGGTCCCTGACAGCTTGAGGCGGTATACAATGGCTGGCCAGTTTTGGTTCTGCATGTTGTTGTAAGCAGGACGAGCCAGACGTTGGAAGTCTTCTTGATAAGCCAAGAGGCCCCAGATACGATCTTTCTTGTCCACTTCAAGACGGATGTAGAGTTGGTCGCCTTTCTTAGGCCAGAGTTCCTTGAACTCAGGGAGAATATCGAGTGACACAACGATTTCCTTGTCAGGAAGGCCTGTATCCACAAAGACACCCAAGTCTTTACGAACTTCCGTTACAGTTCCCCAACCAAATTGGTCCTGAGTGGCAGTCACTTCTAGAGTAGTCAAGCGGAGTTTTTGCTTCATATCCGTGTAGGCAAAACCTTTGACCGTATCCCCTACTGTATGCTGACCCTCTTCCTTAGCAAGAGCATAGGTTTGACCATCCTTTTGCACAAAGTAAAAACGGTCGTTTTCATCGATGATGAGTCCAACGATAAAACTTGCAAGATTTGTATTCATATTTCCTTCTTTCGAATAAAACTCAGCCAGCAATGCCAACTGAGTTTTTCTGTTTATTTTTAGACTTCCAAAAGTTCTTTTTCTTTATTGGCAGTCATGTCATCGATGTGTTTAACAGCATCGTCTGTTACTTTTTGAATGTCTTTTTCAAGAGTCTTCAATTCGTCTTCTGTGATTTCTTTTGCTTTTTCTTGTTTCTTAGCTTCGTCCATAGCATCGCGACGGATATTGCGGACAGCCACTTTAGCATTTTCGCCGACCTTCTTCACTTCTTTAGCAAGGTCACGACGAGTTTCTTCTGTAAGAGCTGGGATAACCAAGCGAATCACAGAACCATCGTTAGCTGGTGTGATACCAAGATCAGAAGCGTTCAAGGCACGTTCGATATCTTTCAATGAAGACTTATCAAATGGTGTTACCAATAAAACACGCGCTTCTGGAATCGTAATGGAAGCGATTTGGTTAAGAGGAGTTTCTACTCCATAGTATTCTACATGTACACGGTCCAGCAAACTTGCATTGGCACGACCTGCACGGATACCACCAAATTCACGAGCAAGTGATTGGTGAGACTGGGTCATTCTCTCTTTAGCTTTTTCAATAATTGCGTTAGCCATAATCTTTCTTATTCCTTTTCTTCGATATTGTTTGAAACTGTTGTTCCGATATTTTCACCAAATACGACACGTTTGATGTTGCCTGGTTGGTTCATGTTGAAGACAACCAAGTCAATGTCGTTATCCATTGAGAGGGTTGAAGCTGTTGAGTCCATGATACGAAGACCTTTATTGATAACGTCACGGTGGGTCAATTCTTCAAACTTAACGGCTGTCTTGTCTTTCTTAGGATCGGCATTGTAAACACCATCGACACCGTTTTTAGCCATAAGAATGGCATCTGCTTCGATTTCAGCTGCACGAAGAGCCGCTGTGGTATCTGTTGAGAAGTAAGGTGAACCAATTCCAGCACCAAAGATAACGATACGGCCTTTTTCAAGGTGACGAAGGGCACGTCCACGGACATAAGGCTCTGCCACTTGTTGCATGGCAATCGCTGTTTGTACACGCGTATCAACACCAACTTGTTGCAATGAATCGGCCATTACAAGAGCATTCATAACAGTCCCAAGCATTCCTGTGTAATCTGCCTGAACGCGATCCATTCCTGCTTCTGCAGCAGGTTCTCCACGCCAGAGATTTCCTCCACCAATAACAAGGGCAATTTCGATACCTAAGCTATGAACTTCTTGAATCTCTTTTGCGATTGTTTGAACTGTTTGGATATCAATCCCTACGCCACGTTCACCGGCAAGGGCTTCACCTGATAACTTGATTAAAATACGTTTATACTTGGGATTCGCCATTTTCACTCTCCTTTTTTTATCCTACCTATTTTATCACAATTTCTAAGATTTTTATAGTATCATGAGCAATTCTTTCAAAAAAATTAGACAGTTAAAAATTCCTCTAAATCGTTAAGGGCACGCTCTGCAATTTTTTCATAACGAGCCTTCTTATCACGGATACGCTCGCCTTCCAACTCCTTTATAATTCCGAAGTTGACATTCATTGGTTGGAAATGTTTGCTGTCCGCATGAGTGATGTAATGAGCTAGACTTCCAATCGCTGTTGTCTCTGGGAAGATTGCTTCACTTTCACCCTTAAAGAGTCGAGCCGCGTTAATCCCCGCAACTAAGCCTGATGCTGCTGATTCAACATAGCCTTCCACACCCGTCATCTGACCAGCAAAGAAGAGATTTGGTTGCTTCTTAGAACGATAGGTCTGTTCAAGAAGATTTGGTGAATCCATGTAAGAATTGCGGTGCATGACACCATAGCGAACAAACTCAGCATTTTCAAGACCTGGAATCATTTGGAAAACACGCTTTTGTTCTCCCCATTTGAGGTGGGTCTGGAAACCGACGATATTGTAGAGGCTACCAGCCGCATTGTCCTGACGAAGTTGGACAACCGCGTAAGGTGTTTTGAATTCGCCATCACGAGGTCCTGTGTAGTCGTCTGGATACTCAAGTCCGACTGGCTTCATCGGACCATAAAGCATGGTTTTAATGCCACGTTTGGCCATGACTTCGATAGGCATACATCCTTCAAAGTATTTTTCTTTTTCAAAAGAATTGAGCGGTGCTTCCTCCGCATTGACCAAGGCTTCATGAAAATCCATAAACTCTTGTTTAGTCATAGGGGCATTGAGGTAGGCCGCCTCTCCCTTGTCATAACGAGACTTGAGATAAACCTTGCTCATATCAATGGTGTTGACATCGATAATAGGCGCTGCCGCATCGTAGAAATAGAAACCATCGCCGTCATTAAGGGCATGAATCTTTTCAGCCAAAGCATCACTGGTCAAGGGACCAGTCGCCACAACTGTAATAACATCTGTCGGCAATTCTGTAATTTCATCACGAACCACTTCAATCAAGGGGTGGTTGGCAACTTTTTCGGTTACCATTTGGGAGAAACCATCGCGGTCAACCGCAAGGGCACCACCTGCAGGAACACGTGTAGCCTCAGCAGATTCCAAGATAACAGAACCCAAGCGACGCATTTCTTCCTTGAGGAGACCCACTGCATTTGTCAAAGCATCCCCACGAAGAGAATTGGAACAAACCAACTCTGCAAAATTGTCTGTTTTGTGCTGAGGTGTTGACTTGACACCACGCATTTCATAAAGTTTAACTGGAATACCACGTTCTGCGATTTGGTAGGCTGCTTCTGACCCTGCCAAACCAGCACCGATAACATTGATATAAGATTGAGACACGACACTAATACCTCTTTGGGTGGAACCTAAGTTCATATCAAAACAAGGCACTGGCTTGTTTAACACCCACAAATCTTTCTATTTTTTCTTCTACTAGTATAACAAAAAAAGGGAAGAAGGCAAACTTCCCTGTTTAGTCATTTTCTTGATGTAAAGAGATAGTGAGTATTCCAATTAAAAATCAATTATATGCTACTCTATAAAATCTCTTCCACGTAACGGATCGATAGGGACTGTTATTCTATCTCTTGCTATAACCGTATTATCTAAAACAGCATAACATTCAACATAGTGGTCTCCTTTAAACTGAGAATCTTCGTGATGTTTTATTTTACCTGAAAAAATAGCACCACGCTCACAATTTCTTCTAATCGCCTCAGCTCCAATATTTCTTACTTTCCAATAATATTTAACATCAGACAAAAGATTATCTGGAATATCTGATTTTATAATTTCAAAATCAAGAGATTTTCTATTTTTAATCTTAAATCTACTTTTTAAAAAGTCTGAAAGAAGTGCTTTTCGAAAACCATCTTGTGTAATTTCACACTCCAAAACAATATTATATTCGATATTAACATTAAACAATTCATCAATAAATTCTTCATTCGAAGCTCGATTTGTTGTAGAAGTGGATTGAGCGAATTTTCTACCAAATAGCTGTCTATAAACTTCAGTAAGTTTCTCTTCTGAAGCGTCTTCTATTTTCTTTAGAGCTTGCTTAGCTTTATTGACAAATTTTGCTCCATCATTATTATAAATCTTTTGATTACTACCTAAAGCATACCAATACTCTCTATTTTTATCTTGGTTTGAAAAGTATTCAAAAATATCTTTCAAGAGAATATTGTAATCAGAGTAATATATTTCAGAAATACCTTTATCATCAATTAAATCAGATATCAAAGTATCTATCAACAACCCCTTAAATGAAAAGCCCATATGATTTTTCCATTGTCGTATGAGCCTTGTTAAGTTAGAAAAATGATTATTAAAATTCGAATTTAAAGATTTAGATTTTTCAATTTCAGGCTTTGGTTTAGTAGTTTTCCAAGAGCCTCCGTTACGAGAATCAGGATATTTAAAATTACCATCAGATTGTTCGAAAGCTGGAACTAACTCAATTTTTCCACCATCCGAAAAATCAATAACAACGACCTGTCCGTCTCCTTTTATTTTTGTATTTGGGTATCTTTTTAGTAATTCGTTTTTTATTTCCTGTAGAAGTGCTGATTGACCATTACCCTCATAAGAATCAAATCGTCTATACACTTCTGAGGGTAGTGAAAAAATATAATCAAAATCACTAACATTTCGAACAGCCGTCGTTCTCCCCACACTACCAACAATCAAACCATTGTCAATTTCTTCATCTTCAAGCTCATCTAAGGAATAGTATTTTCGATTAAGTCGTTTCGTAATCTCTTTTAATCTATTCTTCCATTTTTCCCATTCCTCGTCCGTCATGGGGAGTTCGTCTTCGCAAAATTCTTTAAAATCATTAGATAAAGACATTACTCTTCCTCCTTAATTTCCATCAATTCTTTTGGAATAAAGTATCTATAATCTTCCTCATAATCATTATCTTTTCTCGATTTTATTAGTTTTGAAGCCTTGGATACATTTTTGGGAGAAGCATTAGAAAGTTGACTATAAGTAGCATCTCTTCGAAATTTTAATTCTTCGAAAGATTCTTGGATTTCACTTGATGGTTTTCCATTGTAAACCACCTCAGATAAAAGAATTTCAGCTAACACTTTAAGATTCCAAAGCTCATCAACAGATTTCCTCTCCAAAGCTAGTCGTTCCTCAAAGTTAAACTCCTTGGTGATGCTAAAAATTATTGTAGTGACTAATGATAAAAATGCTGTAACAAGCTTTATCCAATATTCATCAAACCAAAGTATTCCAACTAAGCCAGAAGAGACAACTCCAGAAATGATTATTATTGCTATTCTAAACCATCGAATATAGCTTTCTAACTCGTCCATTCTAACCGCATGAATTTTATGAGTCCAACCTACATTTACTATAAATTTTTTAAGTTGAAAGTGTAATTTTTCTTGATTTTTCGACATTAAACCTCCTCCTTACTATTTTTGCTTATCTTGGTATGTTTCCCAAACAAATGACACTACCGTTAATGCAGATCCTACAACAACTGAAGCATACCTTGGTGGCAATTCTATAAAGTTAGCTCCCTTACCATGACCATCACCTTTATCATTTCTAAGACTGTTAATACCCTTGATAATTTGATTCAAACTACTTAGAACTAGCTTTACATCTTGATTATTTTTTGCTGAAATATTTTCATTAGAATCCAAGTTTAAAAATTTAAAGACTTTCTTTTGCAAAGTTGCAATATCATTAGAATTAGAATACTCAATTTTTTCATGTTCTAAAATATGTTTAAAACATGATTCCAACAATTCCTTAGCTTTTCCAATAGCGTCCGCTGGAGAGCGAGAAATCATTTCATTCATAATCCCCATTTGCTTATCTATATAGTCGCTATCAAAATAGTCAGATAAAGATTCAGCAACATTATTTAAGTAGGCCATTTGTGAGACTTCATACTTCGAAAGTCTCTCTTTCAATTTCAATGCCTGAGAGTTCCTCTCTTCAGTTTTCTCGTAATATGAGTCAGGAAGGTCTTCATAATATCTAAGTAAATCTAAAGCTAATTTTAAAACCAGTTCATCTGGTTCGTTATCTACAAAAGCCTGTAAAGCTTTCCCTTTTGAACCTCCATATTTCTCTTGAATATTTACTCCTACTGAATTAAAAGTAAAATTAGCAAAAGTAGAGTTAGAAAAATTTAATACATAACCGTCACTATTAAAAAATACTTTTATAAAACTCTTATCTTGAAAATTTAATTCCATATCAAGTTCCCTAGATTTAAAACATCAACTCGCTTCAAACAAATCCAGTTGACCAAAACTTTCTTCGAGTTTCTGTTGCTTTGCAATTACATCACTATTTCGTAAATCTGACACTAACTTTTCAGCAATATACCACATCATTACTGGTGGAATAGCATTCCCCAGCATTCTATATTGAGCACCTTCTGAACCAAGCAATTCATAGTTTTCTGGAAACGACTGAATACGTGCAACCTCTCTTGGAGTATAGCGACGGTAACGTCCATTTTCTAACAAAACAGGGTCAGTGCTATTTAAGGATACTTTTGCTAAATGAGAACTAACCGTATTACTCGGCTGTTCAATGTCTTGTGCTCGTCCTTTATTCATTTTTTTGCCAGATTTACTATTTAGCATTCCTTGCACAGCCCTCTCGCTAAAATAATACTTTTCATCAATATCTTGCTGAAGAATTACTTTTAGTGGTGTATAATCTTCTACATTTTGAATAGGCTCTTCAGGAAATTCAAAAGTAAAATTCAAATCCTTTCGAATACCAACAATAAACACTCGCTCTCTCTTTTGCGGAACGCCGTATTTGGTGGCTACGCAAAGTTTATAAGAAACATTATAACCAGCTTTTTCGAACTCTTCAATAATTAGAGGAAAGGCTTCTTTATTGTTTGCAGACAAAATTCCCTTAACATTTTCGGCAAAAAATGCTTTTGGTTGATGAGCTTTTAACACTCGCACCATCTCAAAAAACAATGTCCCTTTTTCGTCTTTTATTCCTAAGCGTTTCGGATTTTGAGCACTAACAGAAAATGATTGACAAGGAAAACCTCCCGTTAAAATATCGAAAGATGGGATTTCATCTGATTTTATTTCTCGGATATTTCGATTGTCTGGAGTAACACCAAAATTCTTTTCAAACATTTTATTGGCACTGTCTTCAATATCATTTGCATAGACAATCTCAATTTGATTATCGGCATAATGTTTACCTAAAAAATCAAATCCACCAGCAAAACCAATATCCGTTCCACCTCCTCCACTAAAAAGAGAGGCAATTTTTAGTTTCTTCAAATTAAATTCTCCTCAAAGCCAACTGACGATGAAAAACGGACATCATATCCATCTTTTCTCTCAATCAGAAGCATCTTCTCATTTTTGACTAACTCATACAAATTCTTGATAATAAACAATTTTTTGCTATGTTTAGAAATCTGCAAACGATAAATATAGTATCTATCACGCACAGATTTAGCAGTTCGCCATTCGTTCGGTGTGATATGAAACGAATTAAAAGTAATAGAAGCATTGCTGACAGTTGTTTTGACTTCAATATACTTTCTCAGCTCAGAATCATCACACTCAAAAGATTGAACATCGTAGCCGACACCAAACTGTGTTGGAATAAAATTCACCAGATGGAGCAACTGTTCTTGCCCATGTTCTCGTAATTTTTGTTTTTCATGATTGATAACAATAGCTTCTCCCGAACTCCCTACAACAGCGGTAGAGATTTTCTCGCTGTATTCGATGTGTTCAGTTAGATGTCCGATAATATCTGTTTTCTCTTCAGTAAAATCAATATCACTTGGAAGGTAGAGATTAAAGTTTGTCCTAAAATCAATATCTCCTAAATCACGATTGACATATTCGAACCAAGCACTTCTAAAATTTCGAACATCTTCAATTGTTGTAGAAGCATTTCCAATAAATTGAGCATAGCCATCAAAGGTAGCATCTGATTGCAAAAAGTCATTTATTGCTTGCTCTTCCATAGAATTTATTTTATACCTACCACCTTGAACAGTTAGTAAACTCGCTATAACCATGTAATCTAAAATATCTTTGGCATATCGAATAACATCTCCTTTAGTATCGTAAGCTACTTTAGACGCTCTATTCTCTTTGATACGATTCCATATTTCCAAAACAGGCTCTCTATCACGAGTACATCTCAAATCATTAAAGATACAATGGGCGACTTCTTCATCGGTGAGGTAAATAGTTTTTTCTTCAGCTTGTGAGGCTTCTGTAAATAGTTCCAGTAGATACTGAGCTGGCTTAAATTGAACTCCGATTTGACAAAGTTTAACAATCTCGTTATCTTTTAGATGCCCACCAGGATATTCAAAATTATACAAAAAGGTTTTAAAAAAGCGAATAAGGTCTTGGTCTTCAGTCAATTCCTTAGCCCTATTTCCTGAATAGACAAAGCCCTCTTTCTCAATCATCATTCCAAACAAAGAAGAAATCTCTGTTCGCCAGTTATTGATTGTTTTCTCTGTTTTATCTGCATTTCCTGCATATTGTTTGATAATGTCATTTAGTTGCTGACTAAATTCCTTTTTAGGCAATATTCCCAAATAAGAAATATTCGTTGCCATATAAACAAGTACATTTTCGACATCATTTTTAAAACGAGGTCTTGGGTGATGTAGTCTAAAATAATATTTCTCTGGAACTTGATACATAGTTATTCTTCGTTATTTTTTAAATATTTCAGTAAATTGTTTGCAATCTGCTGAGCCATTAAAGGAGGAACAGCATTACCAACTTGTCTAAATTGCTGTGTTTTACTTCCGTAAAAGATAAAATCATCTGGAAAAGATTGTAGACGAGCAGATTCCCTCACTGTTGGCACACGATTATACTTATAGTGGAAATGATGTCTATGCCCCGTATCAATCGTAGGAGCTGGCTTCCAACTAGCAAATCGTGTCCAAGCGACATTAAATTTTCTTGTTTCTCGTAATTCCTCTGGGAGATTTTTATAATTTCCACCGTCAGGGACAAGGGCAATTGTACTTATCACTTTTTCTGAATGCTTGGCTGCAACGTGGTTCAAAACCACGTTTGAACGTTTTCGCATTAGTTTTTGATAGTCATTTTGTGGTTCTGAAACATAAGACATTTCTATCTCGCCAAGTTCATTTTCTAATGTTGGTAAATCAGAAATTGCCATCTCTGTTGTAATGATTGTTCCCAATGCTTCAGGATATTCAAATCCATCATTCCTCGTCCCCACAAAAATAACACGTTTTCTATTTTGAGGAACTCCATAGTCAGAGGCCAGCAACACTTTAAACTGAACCTTATAACCCATTTTCGAAAATTCTTCTATGATAGTATCTTTTATTTGCCCTTTAAACAAACTAACAATCCCAATCACATTTTCAATGACAAAAGCAGTTGGCTTTATTTCTCGAACCAATCGAATATAAGACAAATAAAGTTTGTTCCTTGGATCATCAAATTTTCTAGGTCCAGAAAGCGACATCCCCTGACAAGGGGGACCACCTACAATTATGTCAATTTTTTGTTCTCCAATTATTGGTTTTATATCTTCCTCATAAGATATATTCGCAATATCTCCACATAATATTTCTGAATTCTGATGATTTTTTTGAAAGGTTTCTAAGGCTTTTTCGTCATTATCAATTCCTAATAGAACATTAAATCCAGCCATCTCGAATCCATAAGATAGACCACCTGCTCCTGAAAATAAATCTACAATGTTATATTTTTTCAACTGATAAACTCCACACTATTTTCTCATATATAATTATACCATACTGCGTACTTAAAAATAATTCTAATAGAGTACATTATATATATTCAACGTAAACTGAATGAACATTGTTTTTATTTATTCACTACTCAATCAATTCTATGATTTAGACTCCGAATATTATCATCACTAATTAAGTTAAACAGAAACAGACAGAATTATTAAATCCTGTCTCCCTTTATTGTTGTTCTTCCCAGTCATGGTAGGCTGCGTAAAGCTGGCTCTTATTCCACTGGTAAAACTTAGCTACTTCCTTGATAGCTTGATTTTTCTTCATGCCTTGCTGGATACGAGTTTGGATTTCTAAGAACAAGTCTTCCTCGTCTTTTTCTTCTACATCCTGACTGGCACCTTCAACGATGAGAAGGCATTCTCCCTTAAGTGGCGTTTCAGCGATGCTTTCCAGCAATTCAGAAATTGTACCTCTTTGGTATTCTTCATAGATTTTGGTCAATTCTCTAACCAAGACCACCGAGCGGTCGCCATAAACTGCTAGCATATTTTCTAACGTATCTGCCACACGATGGGGCGATTCATAGAAAATCTGAGTTTCTGGATAGTCTTTTTTCGAGTCGAAAAATTGCTTTTGCTGGCCTGATTTTCTCGGTAAAAAGCCGTAAAAGATATGTGGCTGTGGCGCTAAACCACTGGCGATCAAGGCAGAAATTCCTGCAGAGGCACCTGGAACAGTCACAACCGCAATTTCTTCCTCAATGGCTGCCTTAACCAAATCATGACCAGGGTCTGAGATGCTAGGCAGACCCGCGTCGGATACCTGAGCAATGCTTTGTCCTGCTTTCAGGAAACCAATCAAATCAGGAATTTTTTCCTTGGCATTGTGCTCATGAAAACTAATCTGCTTAGTAGAAATGTCAAAATGCTTGAGCAGAAGCCCTGTATTGCGCGTGTCCTCAGCCGCAATCCAGTCCACTTCTTTCAAGGTTTGGATGGCTCGAAAGGTCATATCATCTAGATTGCCAATCGGCGTTGCCACTAGGTACAGCTTGCCATAGGGAGACTGCCCCTTAAAACTTTTTTGAATCTGCATGCCTACTCCCTGTATAACAACTCGTCACAGAACATACATTCCTCGTCCTGCTCTCGACGTTGTCCATAAAAATCATTACATACGTGAAATCCATCACGGTAAATGCGACGGACACTTTCGCGAACATGTTTGGCCTTGACAGGAGCATCTGCTTCCACCTCACCCAAGCGTTCGCGCAACTTACTATTTTCCAAGCGAAGAGCTGTATTTTCCTCTACCAGGCTCTTGAGATTTTTCTTGATGGCTTCCACATCGGCTAAGGTTACCAATAACTGTTGAGAAAAATCATCCAGCGCGTCAAATAATTCTTTTTTGTCCATAAAACAGCCCTTTCCTTTCTTTATCGTTCATTTTGAGTTTACATTTCTTTCAAGACCAGATATTCCATGGCATTTTGAAAGCTGACATTAGCTTGCCACATTTTTCTAGCTTCTAGCAAATCTTGTAGAATCACTCTTACTCTTGCTTGTAGGATATCTTGCCCACAGAGGACTTCAAGAATCCGTAAAACCTGATCTTGTTTTTCCTTATCATCTGCCAAGCTAGCTAGTTTGGCAACTTGCAAATAACTTTCCTTTTTCTTAGCCACTAACCAAGTCAGCAGGCGTTCACTTTCATCAACCAAGGTCCAAAAACTTGCCTGATTGGCTAACTTTTCTGCTTCAGCTCGCGATTGACTAAACTGGGCTAAAAGAGTTGCTTTTTTCTTGATCAGACCTGCTTGTTCTAATTGATGGATGAGTTTTTCTTCTTGCTTTTTAAAGTGGAAAATCTGGGTTCGACTGCGGATTGTCGGTAAAATCTTTTCCTCATCACTGGTCAAGAAGAAAATGTAAATCTCACTCTGGGGTTCTTCGATGACCTTGAGCAGAGAATTGGCTGCGTTGGGATGCATTTTCTCAGCTTGCTCGATAATAAAGACCTGCTGCTGGCTTTCAATCCCTGCTTGAGAAAACTGCCCCACCAATTCTCGAATCCGTTCTGTCTTAATGACCTGATTGACTGGCTTAATCAAGGTGACATCGGGAAATTCTCCCTGTGCAATCAGCTTACAATTTCGGCATTTCTCACATGGTAAAACACCTACTTTATCTGTACAAAAGAGGCTCTTAGCTAAAAATTGCGCCATTTCCAAGCTTCCAAAGAAACCTGAAAAGAGGTAGGCATGATTGAGCTGGTCTTGTTCTAGGATACGGACAAAGCGGTCAAACTGATCTGGCTGCCAGGACTTTAGTTGATCTTGTTTCATTTGGCCAAGCCCATTCTATCAAACAAGACAGCCTTGGTAGTTTCCACAACCTGCTCCAAAGGGAGACTCGCATCAATCTTGACAATGCGATTTCCTTCTTTATCCAGAATAGAAAGGTAGCCTTGACGAACTTTTTTATGCAAGTCCAACCCTTCCAAGTCCAAACGATTGACCTCACGATTGCTATTAGCAGCGATACGAGCCAGTCCTTCTTCCACCTCGATGTCAAAATAGAGGGTCAAATCAGGTTTGAGGCCATCTGTCGCAAACTGATTGAGCCAATCAATGGCGTCAATATCCAAGCCACGACCAAATCCTTGATAGGCAACGGAACTATCGATGAAACGATCCATAACGACCAACTTGCCAGCTTCAAGGGCTGGAAGAACCTTTTCCACCAAATGCTGTCTGCGACTGGCAATATAGAGAAGGAGCTCTGTTTTAGAATCCATCTGAGTATGACTTGGATCCAAAATCACTTGACGAATCTTCTCCCCAATCAAGACTCCACCAGGTTCACGAGTCGTCAGCACCTCTACTCCTTTTTTCTCTAAAATTGGAAGCAGAGCCTCTAAAACACTGGTCTTTCCTGCTCCCTCCGGTCCCTCAAGAGAGACTAAAAATCCTTTTGACATGTCTAACTCATTTCTTTTTTACTACTTCTATTCTATCAAAAAAATAGGTGTTTGTGACAATCTTTTTTTCTTCTCATTTCAACCACCATAAAAGAGGTAGACAAATCCACCTCTTATTTACCAAGTTTTTTAGTTCGTTTGTAGGCTTTAGTGACTGCATCCATGACCGTTCCTCGAAAAGCATGCGCTTCTAGGCTGGCTACACCAGCGATAGTCGAACCACCTGGGCTACAAACTTGGTCTTTCAAAACCCCAGGATGCTCTTGGCTTTCTAAGACCAATTGCCCAGCTCCTACCACGGTTTGAGCTGCCATTTTCAATGCCGTTTCTCGTGGCAATCCCGTCTGAACACCTGCATCTGACAAGGCTTCGATAAAGAGATAGACAAAGGCTGGTCCACAACCTGCAAGACCTGTCGCTGCATCGATTAATCCTTCCCCAAGTTCAACCAAGAGACCAGCCTTGGCTAAAAGCTGACAAAAGAGGTCACTGTCCTCAGCCCTACAATTAGGAGACAAGGCATAACTAATCACTCCTTGACCAATAGAAGCAGGGGTATTTGGCATCATACGAATAATTCGGTGTTGGCTTGGGATAAGACTTGCTAGTTTTTCTAAAGTCAATCCAGCTGCCATGGAAATCAAAAGAAGACTTGCTCTTTTTTCAAGGATAGTCTGGTATTGAGAAAGCAGTTCAGAAAACTGAGCAGGCTTAACTCCTAGAAAAATCACATCTGCTTCTGCGAATATTTCTTCATTGCTGGAAGCCTGACCACCGAAGTTGGCGATGAAATCATCTACCTTGGCTTGGCTACGATTGGCAAGGAGAATCTGAGCACCCGTCTTGGCCTGCAAAACAGCCTTGGCCAAGCTAGCACCCATATTCCCCAAACCGATAAATCCAATCTTCATCTCTTACTCCCTTATCTGTCCGTCACCCGTAACCACATACTTGTAGCTAGTCAACTCTTTCAAGCCCATTGGACCACGCGCGTGTAGTTTCTGAGTAGAAATTCCCATCTCACATCCAAGACCAAATTGTCCCCCATCTGTGAAACGAGTTGAGGCATTGACATAAACCGCTGCAGAGTCCACTTGATCTGTAAAGTAAGCCGCAGCTCCAGCATTTTCCGTCACAATGGCATCCGAATGATGGGTACTGTGGGCTTCAATATGCGCGACCGCTTCTTCTAAACTGCTCACAACCTTAACTGCTAGGACATAGTCTAAAAATTCAGTGTCAAAGTCTTGGGCCTCAGCTGCTTGACCTGAAACAAACTGACTTGCTTTCTCATCCAAGCGGAATTGAATCGGTTCCAGTCCAGCTTCTTTTCTATCTGTAATCAAAACTTGCTCCAAGCGAGGAAGGAAATCTTCTGCCTTGGCTTCATGAACAAGTAGAACCTCCATAGCATTGCAGACAGAAGGACGACTGGTTTTAGCATTGTTGATGATAGACAGGGCCTTGTCTTCATCGGCATCCTTATCGACATAAACATGGACAATCCCAGTTCCTGTCTCGATAACAGGTACAATCGCATTTTCGACCACCGCATTAATCAAGCCAGCTCCTCCACGAGGAATAAGAAGGTCTAGATAGCCCTTTGCCTTCATCATGGCGTAGCTACTTTCACGGCTAGTATCTTCCACTAGTTGAATCACATCTGGGTGAATAGTCGTTGTCTCCAAGCCCTTCTTTAAGGCTGTGACAATGGCATGGGCTGTTTGATAGGCATCCTTCCCACTACGAAGAACAACCGCATTCCCACTCTTGATAGCCAGAGCAGCCGCGTCAGACGTCACATTTGGACGACTTTCATAGATAATACCGATAACACCCATAGCCACACGTTTTTTGGTGATCACTAAGCCATTTTCAAGCTGACTTGTTTCTAAAACTTCACCGATTGGATCTGGTAAAGCAACCACTTCACGAATCCCAGTTGCCATCGCTTCTATGCGCCCTGCATCCAAATAAAGACGATCTAGCATCACATCTGAGATTTTCCCCTTAGCCGCTTCCATATCGAGGGCATTTGCTGCTAAAATCTCCTCAGTAGCAGCCACTAAGTGATTAGCCATGGCTAGCAAGGCTTGGTTTTTCACCTCTTCACTAGCTGTATTGATCGATTTTTTAACAGTCTGTACCTGTTCAAATTGTTCTTGTGTACTTACCATAGTTTACCTCTAAAATTCTGTAAAGAGTAGTTGGATTTCAGGAGTAATGGAAATCCAGTCGTCACGATGAATCAAGACTCCCTTGGCTTTTTGAGAACGCAACATATCCTCCAAAGCAGATGCTCCAAATTGTACGCGTCCTTTTCCAAGCGATTTTCCACTTTCCTTGTCAAATACTGTCACGATATCACCGTATGAAAAGGCTCCTTCTGCTTCAACAATACCAGATAAAAGGAGACTCTTACCATGTTGAGAGAGAGCTTCTGCAGCCCCTTTATCAACCCAAATAGAACCTTGGCTCTGAGCATAAAAGGCCAGCCATTGTTTCTGGGTACGAAGTCCCTTCTCTTGAGCAACAAAGTAGGAACCATCCTTGGTCTCCTCAGCTGCCTCAATCATGGCATCTGACTTCAAGGATGAGCAGATATAAACAGGAACTCCTGATTCCGTCGCGATAGTTGCAGCTTTGATTTTTGTAAGCATACCCCCAGTTCCGTTTGAAGAACCAGCACCACCAGCCATATCAATAATCTCACGATTGATAGTCTCGATTTTCTCCAAGCGTTTGGCTGTTGGATCTGAATTAGGATTTCCTGTATATAGACCGTCTACGTCTGTCAAGAGAACTAAAAGGTCTGCTTGGACCATGGCTGCTACCTGAGCACTTAGAGTATCATTGTCCCCAACCTTGAGCTCATCAATAACGACACTGTCATTCTCATTGATGATAGGAATCGCGCCACGGCTAAGTAGAACTGACAAAGCCTGATGGGCATTCTTATAACGACGCTTATCCACAAAATCATCCTGGGTCAGCAAGATTTGTGCAGAAACGATTTGACGCAAGAGAAGATTGGTCGTGTATTCTTCCAACAAAAGGCCTTGCCCTACCGCTGCTGAAGCCTGTTTATCAGCAATCTTAGTCGGACGCTTTTTAAATCCTAAGGCCCCAAAACCTGCCGCAATGGCACCTGACGATACCAAAATCAATTCATGACCAGCCTCGTGCAACATAGCCAACTGCTGAGTAATAGCCTTTACCTTACTACGTGATAAACTTCCATCCTCATTCGTCAGAGAAGAAGTCCCCACCTTAAAGACAATCCGTTTGTATTTCATAGTCTCACTCCGATTCTTCATATTTATCCATTATAACATGAATGGCAGGAAATAGAAAAGAGTTGATAGGAAAAAGAAGGCCCTAAAACCTTCTTTTCTACTACTGTTCTGATTCCGATTTGTTTGCAGTCGTTTCAGATTTTTTTGAAGTTGATGATGTCAAATCTTGACTAGTTGAAGAACTTTCAACACTTTCATGTTGACTCGTTTCTTTATTTTCAAGATCCTTTTTCACTACTTCTTTGGATTCTTTTATTTCTGAATTACTTGTAGTTCTAATTGTAGCAGATTTCTCTACCGGAACATCCACTAACCAGGCACCACTTGAATCAACAGTATAGCCTTCTGGTGTCTTACCGTTCACAAGCAATTGACCATTTTCTTTCAAGAAGTACCATTTATCCTTGTCCTTGATCCAACCCACAGCTCGTGAACCGTCTTCCTTGTAGAAATACCAATCATTTGCCTTTTTAAGCCAGCCTTGCTTCATAGCTCCTGAATCTTCCAGATAATAATGTTGACCTGCAACTTCTATCTCACCTGTCTTCATGATACCAGTAGAATCCATATAGTACCAGGTTTCTTTATCTTTTACCCAGCCCGTTTTCATTTCCCCTGATTGAGCAAAGTAATACCATTGCCCCTTATATTGAAGCCAACCTGTCTTCATAGAGCCATCAACATCCAAATAATACCACTGTTCTTTATCTTGAATCCAACCAGTTTCCATCTGGTTTTCTTTGTTAAAATAATACCAGATTCCAGCGATTTTCTTCCAATTTTTTGCAGCGGCACCAGAGTCTGTCAAATAAAACCAACGATTGTTCCATTTTTTCCACTGATTATATAACAGGATTCCCCTTTGATTAAAATAGTACCATTCACCTTCGATTTCATTCCAACCGACAGCATACTCTCCTGTAGAATCAGGTGCTTGATACCACCAGTTTCCATAAGCACTCTTATGCCAGCCAGCTTGAAAACTTGGAATCGGCTTGTAGGATGTTGAAATGTTTACTAAACCGTCTTGTCGAATATCAAAAACTGTCGCATCATAGTCTTTGCTGGCTGCGTTTATATGTTGAATTCCCATTGATTCAAGCCAGCTAATATATTCCCTATTTATTTCTTGACCGCTATCATACGAACCAATTGGTGAGGAGGAAGTTTGAACAATTATCTCAGGAGACAAATTTCTTATAAAATTTTTTGTATTAGAATTTTTTGTATCTAAATGATGGTTAAACTTCATCAAATCAACTTTTCCAATGAGAGAACCGTACTTGTCTTCTGCTCCATGAACATTATCTAAGTCGCCCCCAAGATAAATTTTCTTGCCATTGACTTTTACCACACTAATCAAGGAATTGGAATTATCATCCCAAACAGGTTTAAGATTTCCATTCTCATCATATTCATTTTCATAATTATAGAGCTGAATATCCATGTCCCCAAACTGAAAATGAGCATCTCCTTGTGTGATGTTTTGAATCACTGAAACACCTTTTTCTGTGGCAGTCTGTAAAACCTTATCATAGCCATACAGATTATCCCAAAGACGTTCAGGCTTAGTAATACGATTATCACTATATTTCTTAAGATAGACTCGGTCAACTGGATAGGTAGACAGTAATTCATCAACATTTCCAATATGGTCACTGTGGGTATGGGTTACCAAAATAAAATCAAGTTTTTGGACACCCAATTCCTTCAAACGACGAAAGACACGGTCTGTTAGAACATGCTTATAAGTTGTATTGATACCCTGTCTCCATGGATAACGAGAATCACTTCCATCTGGGAAATCATAATCTTCTCCTGTATCCACCATGGCAAAATGTCCATTGCTTTCAAGAATAATCGCATCACTGCCACCTTCATGAACATTAATAAAGTGAATTTTATTTCCTGAACTTTCTTGAGCTTGAACATTTCCATACCATGACAAGCCTAAAAAAGCGCCCACAAGTGCTAAACTAGTTAATTTCTTTTTCATTCTTACTTCCTCAATCTCTCCAAAGTTTCCTTAAAAATATCTGGGATATCTGCTGTAAATTCCAAGGTCTCACCTGTTCTCGGATGGGTAAATCCTAGCGTCTTGGCATGAAGAAATTGTCCATGTCCTTTCAAAGTCTTGCGAGGACCATAGACTTCATCCCCAGCGACTGGATGGCCAATATAAGCCATGTGAACACGGATTTGATGAGTGCGCCCTGTCTCCAGTTGCAACTCCACTAAGCTATAATCGCCAAAGCGTTCCAAGACGTGGAAACGGGTAACTGCAGTTTTTCCTTTCGCAGTCACAGCCTGTTTCTTACGGTCTTTTTCACTACGACCAATCGGGGCTTCAATCACACCGCGATCATTGGGTAGATTTCCATGAACAATCGCCCAATATTTACGAAGAGACTTTTTATCTTTCAGTTCTTGGGCAAGTGCTAGATGCGCCTCATCGTTTTTAGCAATCATGAGAAGGCCTGACGTATCCTTATCAATACGGTGAACAATTCCTGGACGCAGAACCCCATTGATACCCGACAAGTCCTTAATATGATACATGAGGGCATTTACTAGGGTCCCACTGGTATGACCAGCACTCGGATGCACAACCATCCCCTGAGGTTTGTTAACGACAGCCACATCCTCATCTTGGTAGACGATTTCTAGCGGAATATCCTCAGCTACATACTCTAATACCTCTGGTTCTGGCACATGGTAAGTGACGACATCGCCCTCTTGGACCGTGTACTTAGCTTTCTTGACTTGACCATTGACCAAGACCTGGCCTGATTTGATTTGTTCATTCGCGAGACTGCGTGATAATTCTGTCAAATCCGACAAAGCCTTATCTAAACGCAGGCCACCAGTTTCAATTTTAATTTCCATTTATTTCCTCTTTTAACATTGCAATCAATAAAATAATCACTCCAACAGTCAGATAGCTATCTGCCACATTGAAAATTGCAAAATTGATAAAGTCCACATGAAACATATCCACAACAAAGCCCTGACTGATTCTGTCAATAAAGTTTCCAAGACCTCCAGCGATGATTAAGGTTAAGCCAATCACCATCCAGATTGAGTCCTCCATGTGTTTATGTAGATACCAGATGGCACCTACCACGACAACCAGAGTAATGACAGCAAATAACAACTGCTGATCTTGTAAGATAGAAAAGGCTGCCCCTCGATTTTGCAGGTAGGTCAAGCTAACGAAATTGGGAATCCAAGAGCGCACTTCACCCAGTGGAATCTGCTGGACGATATAGGATTTTACCAACTGATCCAGCCCAATCAAAAGCAGTACAATGACTGCCACTATTCCTCTTTTTTTCATGATTTCCTCTTTTGATTAAAATATTCTTGCATGACTTCTACGAAGAGAGTCCCAGCTTGACTGAGTTCCACTTCCTCACGTTTGACATAAACCATGCGGTTATCTAAATTATCCTTGAGACGAATAACTGTAATGCCATTGACACTGTCACTATCTAAAAATCCAGACCCTGTCGCATAAGCGTCCGTCCGCTCTAAAATACCATTCAAGGTAGCGCGGTCTGTCACATTAAACATCTGTGAGCTAGCACTAGTATCGACAAAATTCTCCGAATAATAAAGGTACTCGTCTTTCTCTTGGGTAAAACGAACTGTTGGTAGATCCGCTAAATCCTCCATGATCAATTCCTCTTTCTGAGCTAAAGGATGCCCCTCGCGAAGATAAATGTGGGTATGGAATGGAATCAATTCAATGACCTCCAGGCCTAACTTTTCAACCCGTTGCATAATCCCCTTTTTATTTTGATTGTTGAGGTAGATAATCCCAATCTCACTATGTCCCTGAGCTACTTCATCTAAAATTTGAACAGTAGTTGATTCAAAGATTCGGAAATTCTTATAGTCAGGATAGCGCTCTGAAAAGGCCGTAATGGTTGGTGGCAAAAAGTCATAGTGCTGACTAGCAATGGAAAATTCATCCTTTTCTTCTTCATGATTGGCATACTGATTTTGAAAAATATCAAATCCTTTAACCAATTCTTGCGCTTTTTCATAGAATTCCATACCACGACGAGTCAAGAAAGTCCCTGAGCTAGTCCGACGGAAAATCTTAAATCCCAATTCTTTTTCCAAATCACGAACAGAAATGGACAGACTCGGCTGACTAACATACATCTTTTCAGCAGCTTCACGGAAAGTACCGCTATTGGCAATAGCCACAACATAGCGTAATTGTTGAATGTTCATCTTCTACCCCCAACTTCTTTATCTTTTCATTATACCATATTTTAGAAGTTTTCCAAAAAGGAAAAAAGTCAGGAAACTTTCAAACCTAAACGAATACTATGACATCCCAATCCAAGAATTAGAATAACGTCTTTTTTCACTCCTCATCTGATTTCAAGCAAATAAAAACAGCAAATCTTCTTGATTTACCATTTATAATATGATACAAGAAAAGCCTCTAACATTTTCTTTTTCCCTATAAATCAACTAGAAAAAGTCTCTTCAATCCTATTAGCTATATCTGGATTTACTTCCCAGATACCAGCATAAGGTTGCTCAATATACTGCCTTTTCTTCTTAGTATATAGATAGACTACACTATCCTTTTCTTCATTCTGATGATAAAACTTGATAATGATGTAATCTTTAACATTTATCGGTTGATCATTTAAACTTTCTAAAGTTGTGGATTTTGACTGTTTCTGTATCTCCTCAATCAATTTTGAAATTTCTTCTCTCTTGTTGATAGTTTTAATATCTTCAGAGGTTTTTTTCTGCAGAGAAATAACAGAAATACTTTCAGGTTCAGGAAGAATAAGTTTTTTCTTACTGCCACAAGCAGATAGAACAAGAAAAGAGATTGAACAGACTATTATGGTGATAAGCTTTTTCATACAGGTTCAAATCCTTTCCATATTCCTGCTTTCCTACTTAGATACAGTTATAATATCAAACCTTAGTAATTTTTAGAATATCTTATTCTCTTATAAATTTCATGACTCTAAAAGCTCTACATTCAACTATTTTTTCATTATAAAATAGAGTAACCGACAAGTTCGCTTCGCACATTGGTTTTTAAAATATGGGTATCAGCGTGGGTATCAAAACAAAAAAATAGGCTCTCCGAAAACTCGGAAAGCCTTAGTTTATGCTACTTCTAGCTTCCTCGCCTTTACATTTCAAGGCTCGGGATAAAAAGGTTCACTGGACCTTTTTATTTAGCGATTGGGTAAACAGAAACTTGTTTTTTATCGCGTCCTTTACGTTCAAAGCGTACTACGCCTTCAACTTTAGCGAACAAAGTATCGTCTCCACCACGTCCAACGTTTACACCTGGGTAGATGTGTGTACCACGTTGACGGTAAAGGATTGATCCACCTGTTACAGTTTGTCCGTCAGCTGCTTTAGCTCCAAGACGTTTTGCTTGTGAATCACGTCCGTTTGATGTAGAACCTCCACCTTTTTTGTGGGCGAAAAGTTGCAAGTTGTTAAGAGTCATTTTTAACATAATGTTTTCCTCCGTGTTAGTTTTCTGTGATAACTCTGGTTTGGACGAACTCTGAAGAGTTCTCCGATAAGTTTGCCATACCTAAGAAAAATGATTCAAAGAACAACTGGGTCATTTCTCTCTGGTGTGAAGGAAGATCTTTTGGAATTTCAACCATCAGATAGCCACCTTCATCTTCGTTTAATTCTAGGATTGGTTCATAGCCTGCAAATTTCTCAATAGAATTGATAAAGTTAATGGCAAGCGTAGAAACCGATGCACACACGACATCTAAGCCGTATTCGCCACTCTCGGCGTGTCCAGTAATTTCCGCACTCCTCAGCTCGCCATCTTCGGCTCTCTCAAAGACTGCTTGTATCATGTGTTCTCCTTAAAATTAAGCGTTGATTGCGTTGATGACAACTTTAGTATATGGTTGACGGTGACCTTGTTTACGGTGGCTACCTTTTTTAGGTTTGTACTTGTAAGTAACAACTTTCTTTTGTTTTCCTTGTTTTTCAACAGTTCCAACTACAGTAGCTCCAGCAACAAGTGGAGTTCCGACAACAGTGTTTTCACCACCAACAAGAACAACTTCGTTAAAAGTAACTTCTTGACCAGCTTCCACGTTCAATTTTTCAACGTAAACTGCTTGACCAACTTCAACTTTAACTTGTTTTCCGCCAGTTTTGATAATTGCGTATGTGCTCATTATGCACCTCCTATGATTTTTATGGGTTTCCCCGAATTTTTTGTGAAGACTCGCCTAGCATCGTGGGACGAACCACTTAAACTTGAATAATCAAGCAACGATGTTCGTGCGGTTGCACAGGAACGTGCATAGTCAACTCTTCAAGTATAGCATATCTCCTGTTTTCTTACAAGTAATAACACCTAAAATGAATCTTTTTCTTTTACTTTTTTCCGCCACTTGGCAAAAAGTATGCTGAGGTAAAAAATACTCATCATAATAGGAACACCAAGAATGGTCTTTTCATGATAGAAAATCGTCAAATAGGCTGAAAAGACAACGCCAAGAACAAAACTACTAAGAAGGCTAACAAATATAAACCCTTCACGCAAAAAAGGAGTGTGTTTAGTTCGGAAATAATCTCCAAAAGCCAGCATGGTCCGTTTGATATTCCCTGTCATAAAAGCGTTATTATAGGCAATACCCGACACTTCTCCAAAAGCAGTTGTCACCAGTCCCATACAGAAAGCCAAAGGCGGTACTAGATAAATATTATCTACAGTTTGCGGCACAAAACCAATAATAATTGATAAGATTGCCAAAGGAATCAGTGACAGAATTGGCTTTTTCACAATTCTCAATTTTTCCTTATAAATCGTTAGTAAAAAGACTCCCATCATAAAAGCTAGTAAGGTCATTACTTTGGCACTGGCATCTGACACATTGTGTTGAATGAGTCCCACTGATAAAAAGACTACATTCCCAGTTTGTCCAGCTACAAGAGTATTCCCTCGCACAATAAAAGTATAGGCATCTACATAACCTGCACAAAAAGTCAAAAAAAGCGCTAGCCTCTTAGACTGACGTGATATTTTTCTTATAGGTAATAACCTCATTTTCCCTCCCATTTCATTTACTCATCTCATTATTGTACCACTTTCTTTGAAAAAGGCCTAGTAGCTTATTTGAAATTTTTTACCCTCTGTTGGATAGTCCCGTCTATCTATGTTATAATGAAAGAAGGATTTGAAATCGGAAAAGGAGTAACTATGCTTAAATTAGGTGTCATCGGAACAGGGGCTATCAGCCACCACTTCATAGAAGCAGCCCATTCCAGTGGAGAATACAAGCTGGTCGCAGTCTATTCTAGAAAACTAGAAACTGCAGCAACCTTTGCTTCTCGCTACCAGAATATCCAACTCTTTGATAAAGTAGAGGACTTCTTCAAGAACTCCTTTGATGTGGTCTATATTGCTAGCCCAAACTCCTTGCATTTTGCTCAGGCAAAAGCTACATTGTCTGCTGGTAAACATGTCATTCTTGAAAAGCCAGCTGTCACTCAACCACAAGAATGGCTGGATTTGATTCACACAGCTGAGAAAAATAATTGTTTTATCTTCGAAGCAGCTCGTAATTATCACGAGAAAGCTTTCACTACTATCAAAAACTTTTTAGCAGACAAGCATGTGTTGGGAGCAGATCTCAACTATGCCAAGTATTCTTCTAAGATGCCTGACTTGTTGGCTGGGGAGACACCAAATGTCTTTTCAGACCGTTTTGCTGGTGGAGCTCTTATGGATTTGGGGATTTATCCTCTCTACGCTGCCGTTCGTCTCTTTGGAAAAGCTAAGGATGCAACCTATCAGGCTCAACAGCTTGACAATAACATTGACCTAAATGGTGACGGAATCCTCTTCTACCCAGACTTTCAAGTTCACATCAAGGTTGGGAAAAACATCACTTCCAATTTTCCTTGCGAAATTTACACAACAGATGGAACCTTGACTCTCAACACGATTGAGCATGTTCGCTCGGCTATTTTTACCGACCACCAAGGCAATCAAGTCAACCTCCCTATCCAACAAGCTCCTCATACGATGACTGAGGAAGTCGCTGCATTTGCACACATGATCCAGAAACCAGATCTGAATCTCTACCAAACTTGGCTGGAAGATGCAAGTTCAGTTCATGAGCTACTATATACTATGCGCCAGACTGCTGGCATTAGATTTGAGGCAGAAAAATGAAAACCAAACTACCAACTGAATGGCAAGAACTGAGTGACCAACTCGGTTTCCAGGAATTCACCCCCATTCAAACTCAACTATTTGAGTCCCTTCTTGCTGGAGAAAACCTCCTAGGAGTGAGCCCAACAGGAACTGGTAAGACCCTAGCTTACCTTCTACCAAGTCTTCTCAGACTACAAAAGAAAAAAGCCCAACAACTCTTGATTCTAGCACCAAATACTGAGCTTGCTGGACAGATTTTTGATGTATGTAAAACGTGGGCTGAAGCTATGGGCTTAACTGCCCAACTCTTCTTATCAGGTTCGAGTCAGAAACGCCAGATTGAACGCCTAAAAAAAGGACCAGAAATTCTAATTGGAACCCCTGGTCGTATCTTTGAACTCATTAAACTGAAAAAAATCAAGATGATGAATGTGGAAACCATCATCCTAGATGAATTCGACCAATTACTAGATGATTCTCAGATTCACTTTGTTGAGAAAATCACTCACTACGCACCGCGTGACCATCAACTCGTCTACATGAGTGCGACGACCAAGTTTGACCAAGAAAAGATTGCGCCTAACACACGTACCATTGATCTTTCTGACCAAAAATTGGACAACATCCAACATTTCTATATGCAGGTAGATCAACGTCACCGAGTGGATATGCTACGAAAACTGGCTCATGTAGAGGATTTCCGAGGTCTGGTCTTCTTTAACAGCCTATCAGACCTTGGAAGTGCAGAAGAAAAACTACAGTATCGGGATATCTTGGCTGTTTCCCTCGCTAGTGATGTCAATGTCAAATTTAGAAAAGTCATCTTAGAAAAATTTAAAGACAAGCAACTAACCCTGCTTCTTGCAACTGACCTTCTGGCTCGTGGAATTGATATCGATAGCCTAGAATGTGTCGTAAACTTTGATGTCCCAAGAGATATCGAAACCTACACTCACCGTGCTGGACGTACTGGACGTATGGGCAAGGAAGGTTATGTTATTACTCTTGTCACTCATCCAGAAGAAATCAAAAAACTCAAAAAGTTTACAAGTTTACGTGAAATTGTCCTAAAAAATCAAGAACTCTATATCAAATAAAGCTCCGTTTGCTCTATGCCCATCAAGTGTATAGAGCTTTTTTATGTAAACAATTCTTCAATTTTAGTTCAATATCAGAAAAAAGAACCTTGCTACGCAAGATTCTTTTAGTGTCTGACTTAAATAATTGTTCTTCTGGGAACTAAATCGAATTAAGCTTCGATTTCTGTAACCATACCTGAACCAACAGTACGTCCACCCTCACGGATAGAGAATGTAGTACCTTGTTCTACGGCGATTGGGTGGATCAACTCAACGTCGATTGTCACGTTATCACCAGGCATTACCATTTCAGTACCTGCTGGAAGTTCGATTGAACCTGTAACGTCAGTAGTACGGAAGTAGAATTGTGGACGGTAGTTGTTGAAGAATGGAGTGTGACGTCCACCTTCTTCTTTAGTAAGGATGTAAACTTCACCTTTGAATTTAGTGTGTGGGTTGATTGAACCTGGTTTAGCGATAACTTGTCCACGTTCGATTTCGTCACGTTGAACACCACGAAGAAGGACACCTACGTTATCTCCGGCAAGACCTTCGTCAAGTTGTTTACGGAACATTTCAACACCAGTAACAACTGCTTTTTGAGTTTCTTCTTTGATACCAACGATTTCGATTTCGTCGTTGACTTTAACGATACCACGGTCGATACGTCCTGAAGCAACTGTACCACGTCCAGTGATTGAGAATACGTCTTCGACTGGAAGAAGCAATGGTTTATCAGTGTCACGTTCTGGTTCTGGGATGTACTCATCAACTGTGTTCATCAATTCCATAACGATGTCTTCGTATTTAGTGTCACCTTCAAGGGCTTTAAGAGCTGAACCTTGGATAACTGGAAGATCGTCACCTGGGAAGTCGTATTCTGACAATAGGTCACGGATTTCCATTTCAACCAATTCAAGCAATTCTTCGTCGTCAACCAAGTCAACTTTGTTCATGAAGACGATAAGGTGTTTAACACCAACCTGACGTGAAAGAAGGATGTGCTCACGAGTTTGTGGCATTGGTCCGTCAGTTGAAGCTACTACAAGGATAGCTCCGTCCATTTGAGCGGCACCAGTGATCATGTTTTTAACGTAGTCCGCGTGTCCTGGAGCGTCGATGTGAGCGTAGTGACGTTTTTCAGTTTCGTACTCAACGTGCGCAGTGTTGATTGTGATACCGCGTTCGCGTTCTTCTGGAGCAGCATCGATAGACGCATAGTCTTTAGGTTGGTTAACTGATGAAGGCAAGCGACGTGCCAAAACAGTTGTGATAGCTGCAGTTAGGGTAGTTTTACCGTGGTCAACGTGTCCGATAGTACCAATGTTAACGTGTGGTTTACTACGATCGTATTTTTCTTTTGCCATTTGAGTAAAAGCCTCCAATAAAATATATTTTATAGATAGACAGTAGGCAATACAGTCTAACTTTCCTTACTATTTTATCAAATTTCAGCTAAATTGCAAGTGTTTTACAAAGTTTTTGTGAATTATTCTTAATCTACTAATCTAAACGGTATTTCTACTCCCATCACTTCTTTAATGAAAAAGAAAAATCAGGAATTTCCTGATTTTTACTTAGCTAATTCTCTTTCTCGTTCTTTCATTATTTTATGATTTTCATACAAACGTGATAAAAACTTAGAAATTTCTTTTAAGATAGAATAGGTTGGTACTGCGACAATCATGCCAATGACACCATAGATATTACTTGATAACAAAAGTAATACTAAAATCGTAATTGGATGAACCTTCATCACTCCGCCAACGATTCGAGGGTAGAGGATATTCCCATCCACTTGCTGAATAATCAGCATGTAAACAACTGCAATCAGCATTCTATGAGGATCAGTAAAGACATTTGCGATAATCATCGGAACTAGACCAATACTTGGTCCTACATAAGGAATGAGATTGGCTAATCCTGAAAAGATAGCGAAAACCAAAGCGTATTTCAAACCGATTACGCTATATCCGATAAAGGCTAAACAACCAATAAAAATCGCATCAATGGCAACTCCACTAATATATCGAGCGATTGTAGCATTCAAATTTTTTAAAAGACCTGTAATATGCAACTTATCACGCTTTAAAACAGTACGTTCAAGCATCGGCAAGAATTTGTGACCATCTAACAAAAAATAAATTAAAAATACAGGGGTCATGATAATAATCAAAACAGTACTAAAGAGCGCAGATAGGACACTTCCAACACTATTGGTAACACTGTTTAGAATATTTTGTAGAATATCTACATAGGAGAGATTTAACTGTTGAATCGTCGCTTGAATATCTAAATTTTGAAAGGCTGGATAGGTAGATAAATCCACAATCAAATCTTGCAAACGACTATAAATTGTCTGACTTGTTGCTATCAAACTGGTCAACTGATTAATCAAAATCGGTAAGAGATAGACTACCCCAATAACTAGCCCCCAGACCAAGGCGCACAAGGTTAGTAGAATACCAATGATACGGTTAATTTTGAAATACTTTTGTAAAAAATTTACAATAGGATTGGTCAAATAATATAAAAAACCACCTAAAAGAAAGGGAATCATTATAGTGTTTGCGACACTTACAAAAGGCGTTATAATCCCACCCATCTGTCTCCATAAATAAAAGATGATGGTTAATAATAAAATCTCACTGGTCCAAAAAAATAATTTATTCTTACGAAACATGGGGTACCTCCATTCATCTATTTTACCACACTTTCAAAAAAGCTTCTTTCTTATATCATGAAACTGGGAATATTTTTTTCTTTATGATAGAATAAACTTACTATGAAAAAAATAATTTTAACTCTCCTAAGCCTTTCCGTCATTGGCTCAGCATCTACTGTTGCTGCTCAAGATTTTAATATTGCTGCTAAACATGCAATTGCTGTTGAGGCGAATACTGGTAAAATTCTCTATGAGAAAGATGCAACTCAGCCAGTCGAAATCGCTTCAATCACAAAATTGATTACTGTTTATCTTGTCTATGAAGCCTTGGAAAACGGTAGTATTACACTATCAACTCCGGTAGATATCTCTGATTATCCATACAAATTAACTACAAATTCTGAAGCGAGTAACGTTCCTATGGAGGCTCGTAATTATACCGTCGAACAACTACTTGAAGCAACATTAGTATCTAGTGCTAACAGTGCAGCTATTGCCTTAGCAGAGAAAATTGCTGGCTCAGAAAAAGACTTCGTCGATATGATGCGGGCAAAGCTCTTAGAATGGGGAATTCAGGATGCCACTGTTGTCAATACGACTGGTCTTAATAATGAGACTCTAGGGGATAATATTTACCCAGGATCTAAAAAAGATGAGGAAAATAAGCTCAGTGCTTATGATGTCGCTATCGTTGCTCGCAACCTCATCAAAAAATACCCACAAGTTTTAGAAATCACGAAAAAACCTTCTTCTACTTTTGCTGGAATGACAATCACTTCTACCAACTACATGTTAGAGGGTATGCCTGCTTATCGCGGTGGTTTTGATGGCCTTAAGACAGGAACAACAGACAAAGCTGGAGAATCTTTTGTTGGTACTACTGTCGAAAAAGGGATGAGGGTTATCACAGTTGTTTTGAATGCAGACCATCAGGACAATAATCCTTACGCTCGCTTCACAGCTACATCCTCACTAATGGATTATATTTCTTCTACATTCACGCTTCGCAAAATCGTTCAAAAAGGCGATGCCTACCAAGATAGCAAAGCACCTGTACAAGATGGAAAAGAAGATACGGTCACTGCCGTTGCCAAAGATGATATCTCTCTAATTGAACGTGTTGGAAGTCAATCTTCCCAATCTGTTCAATTCACTCCTGATTCTAAAGCAATCCCAGCACCACTTGAAGCCGGAACAGTGGTTGGACATTTGACTTATGAAGACAAGGACTTGATTGGTCAAGGTTACATTACCACAGAACGCCCTAGTTTCGAAATGGTAGCAGAAAAGAAAGTTGAAAAAGCTTTCTTCTTAAAAGTTTGGTGGAATCAGTTTATCCGATTTATCAACGAAAAATTATAAAAAAAAATCGCGATTTAAACCGCGATTTTTTGTTACAAGTTCATCTTCAAAATCCTTGATTATGGGTAAATATAAAAACAAATTTTACCCAACTGATCCTTCCATCTCATAGCTAATCAAGCGGTTCAGCTCAACTGCATATTCCATTGGAAGTTCTTTTGTGAAGGGTTCTACAAATCCCATAACAATCATCTCTGTTGCCTCAGATTCTGACAAGCCACGGCTCATGAGGTAATAGAGTTGTTCTTCTGAAATCTTAGAAACCTTAGCTTCGTGTTCCAAAGCGACTTGTGAGTTGTGAATTTCATTAAACGGAATAGTATCTGATGCTGATAAGTCATCCATGATAATGGTATCACACTCGATGTGAGAGACAGATTTCTTAGAGTTTTTATTAAAGGTTACTTGTCCACGATAGTCAACCTTTCCTCCACCTTTAGCGATGGATTTAGACACAATAGACGAGCTGGTATGTGGAGCGTTGTGGATCATCTTAGCTCCAGTATCCTGGTGTTGCCCTGCATTGGCAAAAGCGATAGAGAGCATGGTACCACGCGCCCCTTCTCCATCTAGGTAAACAGATGGGTATTTCATGGTTGTTTTGGCACCCAAGTTACCATCAATCCACTCAACAGTGGCATCCTTTTGAGCCTTCGCACGTTTTGTAACCAAGTTATAGACGTTATCAGACCAGTTTTGGATGGTTGTATAACGCATATAAGCACCATCTAAGGCAAAGATTTCTACGATGGCAGCATGCAAGCTGTTACTTGAATAAGTTGGAGCTGTACATCCTTCTACATAATGAACACTTGCTCCCTCATCAACGATAATCAAGGTACGTTCAAACTGACCAGTATTTTCGTTATTGATACGGAAGTAAGTTTGAAGTGGGATATCTACCTTGATCCCTTTTGGTACGTAGATAAAGGTTCCACCAGACCATACTGCTGAGTTAAGGGCAGCCAATTTGTTATCTGTTGGCGGTACCAACTTAGCAAAGTATTGTTTAAACAAGTCTGGGTATTCCTTGAGGGCAGAATCTGTATCTGTAAAGATAATCCCCAATTTTTGGAACTCTTCCTTCATGTTGTGGTAAACCACTTCTGACTCGTACTGGGCAGAGGCACCAGCTAGATAAGCACGCTCAGCTTCAGGAATCCCGATACGCTCAAAGGTTTCTTTAATCTTTTCAGGAACGTCATCCCAAGAACGAGCTGGTTTATCAGATGGTTTTTGATAATAAATCAGGTCATTAAAATCAATCTCTGACAAGTCTGCTCCCCAAGTTTGCATGGGCATTTTTTTGAAGGTTTCATAAGACTTCAAACGGAATTCTAGCATCCACTCAGGTTCTCCCTTAGCAGCTGATAGCTCACGAATGACATCTTCATTCAGTCCTTTTCCTGTCGATAGAACAGGCTCTACATCATCATGGAAACCAAATTTATATTCACCAAGGTCAATTGGTTTTGGTTCTACTCTTTCTTCAGCCATAATATCCTTTCTTTCATTCTTCATTTCTACTGATTCATAAGACAAAAGAAATTTGTCTTACTGATTGTCTTGATTTTCAATTGTTTTCTTCAGAGCGTTCCAAGCTAGGGTTGCACACTTGATTCGTTGAGGGAATTTTGCAACGCCTGATAAGAAGGCTGCGTCTCCAAGTTGGTCTTGACGCTCATCTTTTTGCCCTTGAACCATTTCAGAAAAAATGGTCGCAAGTTCTAAGATTTCTTGTTTGGTCTTGCCTAAAACGGCATCTGTCATCATACTAGCAGAGGCAGTTGAGATGGTACAGCCTGAGTTTAGAAAAGCGATATCCTCTAAGCGGCCATCTGCATCAAACTTGACAGAGAGATTGATAACATCTCCACAGGTCGGATTGTTGAGACTGATTTGTTCAGCATCTTCCAACTTTCCTTGATGATGTGGATTTTTCGAATGGTCCGCTACCACTGCCATATAAAGGCTATCTAGTTTAGAAAGTGCCATTGAAAAACTCCTTTGTCTTTTGTAAGGCATCGACTAGCTTGTCGCAATCTGCCTTTGTATTATAGATATAAAAACTTGCACGAGCTGTTGCTGGAACATCCAAATACTGGAGCAAAGGTTGCGCACAATGGTGACCTGCTCGAACAGCCACTCCTTCATAATCCAAAGCAGTCGCAAGGTCGTGCGGATGAAGGTCGCCTAGGTTAAAGGCAATAACACCTGAACGTTGAGCCAAGTCCTGTGAACCATAAATGGTCAGTCCTTCAATCGCCTGCAGTTTTGGATAGACGTATGCGATCAATTCTTGTTCATGGGCTTCAATGGCATCCATACCAATGTTTTCAAGATAATCCACAGCTGCTGCCAGTCCAATTGCACCTGCCATATTGGGAGTTCCTGCCTCGAATTTCCAAGGTAATTCCTTCCAACTAGCAGATTGTTCATAAACGAAATCAATCATTTCGCCGCCAAATTCTACTGGTGACATTTGTTCCAGATACTTTTCTTTACCGTAAAGAACACCGATACCAGTTGGACCCGCCATCTTGTGACCTGAAAAGGCAAAGAAGTCCACATCCAAATCCTGTACATCAATCTTCATATGGGGTGTAGACTGAGCACCATCCACCACCATGACGGCTCCCACTTGGTGCGCCAATTGAGTGATTTCTTTTATTGGATTGACCACACCCAGGACATTTGAGGCGTGAGCAAGGGAGACAAACTTAACTTTATCAGTCAATTTAGCTCGCAAATCATCCATATCCAGAGCTCCATTCTTAAGATAGACATAGACAAGCTCTGCCCCAGTCTTGCGGCAGGCTTCCTGCCAAGGAATGATGTTGGAATGGTGTTCCATGACAGAAATCAAAACCTGGTCTCCCTCAGTCAAGACTTCCTCAGCATAACGCGCTACCCAGTTAAGACTGGTTGTCGTTCCTCTAGTAAAGAGAACTTCCTTTGTAGACCCTGCATTGATAAACTTACGAATGTTTTCACGAGCCGCCTCATAAGAAGCTGTCGCTCTTTCTGCCAAGGTGTGAACGCCACGATGAACATTGGCATTGTCCTTCTCATAGTAGCGGTTAATCGTTTCCAGAACTGCTAGTGGTTTTTGTGTCGTCGCAGCATTGTCCAAATAAACCAATGGTTCATCATTAACAATCTGGTCTAAAATTGGAAAATCCTTGCGAATCGCTTCTACATCTAACATAGGCTACCCCTTAGCGTTTTGACAATTTTTCTTCTATAGTTGCAATCATTTCATCACGAACTTCCTTGACTGGAATCTCAACGATAACGGAGCCAAGGAAACCACGGACAACCAAACGTTCTGCAGTTACCTTATCTAAACCACGGCTCATGAGGTAGTACATGTCTTCTGGATCTACCTGACCGATAGAAGCCGCGTGTCCTGCAGTTACGTCATTTTCATCAATCAAAAGGATTGGGTTGGCATCTGAACGCGCTTGGTCTGAAAGCATAAGAACACGACTTTCTTGTTGGGCATCTGCTCCCTTGGCACCCTTGATGATGTGGCCAATACCATTGAAGGTCAAAGTTGCTTTTTCAAGGATAACCCCATGTTGGAGGATATTTCCGATGGAGTTACAACCATAGTTAGTTACTCGGGTATCAATCCCTTGTACCTGACGGCCACTTGAAAGAGCTACGACTTTAAGATCCGCATGGCTACCGTTACCAATCAAGTCACTATCAAAGTCTGCAACGACGTTTCCTTCGTTCATGACACCAATTGCCCAGTCAATACTTGCATCATTGCCCAACTTACCACGACGGCTAATGTAAGCAGTGACGTTTTCACCTAGACGGTCGATCGCAGCAAACTTGACTTGAGCACCTGAACGAGCAATGACTTCTACTGTGATATTAGCAGTTGCTTTGGCACTTCCTTCACCACGAGATTCCAAACGTTCCAAATAGCTAATCTTACTGTTCTTACCAGCGATAATCATAATATGCTTGTTAAACGGTACATCACTATCACTATCTTGGTAGAAAATACCTTCGATTGGCTCTTTAATTTCAACATTATCAGGAATATAGAGAACAGCACCACTATTGAAATAAGCTGTATGGTAGGCTGCCAACTTATCATCGTCATATTTAACAGATGACATGAAGAATTCCTCAATCAGCTCTGGAATTTCTTCTAAAGCTGAGTGAAAGTCTGTAAAGACAACACTCTGTTCAGCCAACTCAACTGGAGTTTGCTCAAAAACAGTTTGAGTTCCTACTTGCACCAACTTCAAGTGATTATCTAGTGCAGTGAAATCTGGAACATTTGCTGATGGCTCACTTTCTGTAATCGTTCCATCCCCCAGATTCCAACGGTGGAATTTGACACGCTCAATAACTGGTAATTCTAAACTCTCAATCTTATCAAAAGCTTTTTGACGGAGGTCAGCCAACCAGCTTGGTTCAGCGTGCATTTCTGAAAAAAGTTTAATATTTTCTTTAGTCATTTACTTCTCCTAAAAGATACGAGGGAATTACAATTCTTCCTTGTAGTCGTAGCCAAGTTCTTCAGCTAGTTTTGCGTATCCTTCACGTTCCAAACGCGCAGCCAATTCTGGACCACCAGAAAGGACAACGCGACCTTCCATCATGACGTGTACCACATCAGGTGTGATGTAGTTCAAAAGACGTTGGTAGTGAGTGATAATCATAGCACCAAAGCCTTCACCACGCATAGCATTAACACCTTTAGAAACAACTTTAAGGGCATCAATATCAAGACCAGAATCAATCTCATCCAAAAGGGCAAATGTTGGCTCCAACATCAAAAGTTGAAGAATTTCATTACGTTTTTTCTCACCACCAGAGAAGCCTTCGTTGAGGTAACGCTCAGCCATTTCTTCTTTCATGTTGAGCAATTCCATCTTCTCATCCAATTTAGTGATAAACTCACGAACTGAAATTTTTTCATCATCTTCTTTCCCAGCATTCATGGCTGCACGAAGAAACTCAGCGTTAGTAATACCAGGAATTTCTGATGGGTATTGCATAGCAAGGAAAAGTCCCATACGCGCACGCTCGTCCACTTCCAACTCAAGGATGTTTACGCCATCAAACAAGACTTCACCTTTGGTAACTTCATAGTTTGGATTTCCCATGATAGCGGCAGAAAGAGTCGATTTACCAGTACCATTTGGTCCCATGATAGCGGCGATTTCTCCTGTTTTCAGGGTCAGGTTAACCCCTTTTAAAATTTCTTTTCCTTCAATCTCAACGTGAAGATCTTTGATCTCTAATACTGACATGATAATTCCTTTCTTTTTCAAGGCCTTTACAGTGCTTACTGGAAACATACTTGATTTCCCTAGAAAATACGGTAAAAGGTCAATAAATATACTTTTATAGTATAACAAAAAAAAGCCTAAAAGGCTTTGATTTTGTCTAGAAGCTGAGGACTAGTCTTTTCCTTTTAAATGCTGGTCAATGACATCTACAATCTTGCCCATCAAGTAACTTACTCGGAAATTTCTAAAGAGCAAAATGGCCCAAAAGGCTGCCATAATATAGCGACCAGTCATCCAGGCTTCATTGAAAAAATAGGTCTCAGCAGCTGTAAACAGCGCGATGATAATAAATTGTTGTCTATTCATAAACTTATTGTATCATGAAATCTTTCTTTAGTCTTCCTCTACCTTCACTTTATCAGCCAAAAATTCAAAACCTTCTGGAATCAGGCTTTCTTCTGCTTCTTTTTCAGATTGAGAAGATTTAGCTTTGGCTGAAAAGGCTGCACGAACTTCTTTCCATTCTTCCATGGAAATAGCTAAAATCTCGGGTGAAAAACCTGCTGCCTGACTGAGGATGTTACCAAACATGGTGTTGAGATTGTCCCGTTTCATGGTTTGACCAGCATTGAAGTTAGACTCAAAAGCAAGAATAGCATGGTGTTCATTGGCCGCAACCGGTTGAGAACCAATTAGCAGAGCCTTATCAGGGCCTCCTAGACTTTCAATTACCTCTCCCCAGGCATTCTGCAAGCGAATCAGATTTTGGCGTGCTAAATCAGGATTTTCAACGGCCTCTTGTAGGATAGATTGAACTTTATTGCGATCCACACGATAGACGGTCTTGCTCGCTGCTGGACGGGTAGGTACTGGACTAGTTGGTTTTGGTACAGTGCCCACATTTGCGAGTTCATGTTTGAGACGGGCAACTTCCTGTCTCAATGCAGAAATTTCATGTTCAACTGCCCCAGAAAGAGCTGGTTCAGGCTTAATCTCTGCCAATCGAATAGTCATCATCTCAGCATAAATCTTGGGCTGCAAACTAGACTTAATATCTGCTAAACTGACTGTCGCCAAGCGAATCATTTCAAACAGATTTTCCTGAGGAAGTGCCAAATTTTCTACAAAGACTGGACTATGATGAGTGTTTTCTCCCCCTGTTTGAACAATTAACAAATCTCTTAAATAGTGTAAAAGGTCGGTCACAAAACGAGTCATGCTCTTACCATTGTCAAAGAGAAGATTTAAGCATGCTAGGGCCTTGGGAACATCCTGTTGAGACAAGGCGGCCACATAATCATCCAAGGCTGATAGACTAATAGTACCAGTAATTTCTTCAGAGATGGCAGTCGTCAGTTCGTTTCCCTGTGTCAAACTCAGGGCTTGATCCAAAATAGACAAGGCATCTCGCATTCCACCTTCAGCCCGTCTGGCAATGATTTCCACAGCCTCTGGTTCAGAACTGATATTTTCTTTTTCTAAAATATAGTGGATATGTTCCTTAATATCCTGTGTCTTAATCGATTTAAACTCAAAACGTTGCACACGAGATAGAATCGTAGCAGGAATCTTGTGCAATTCAGTAGTAGCCAAAATAAAGACCACATTCTGTGTTGGCTCTTCCAACGTCTTTAGGAGGGCATTAAAAGCCCCTGTAGACAGCATGTGAACCTCATCTATGATATAAACCTTATAACGAGCAAGGCTAGGCGCATAGGTAGATTTATCACGAATTTCACGAATTTCATCAACCCCATTATTAGAGGCTGCATCCATTTCGATGACATCTTCTAAACTACCATCCGTCACCGCTTGGCAAATATAGCAGTTATTACAAGGTTCACCACCCACTTGATTGGGACAGTTCATAGCTTTGGCAAAGATCTTAGCCACACTAGTTTTTCCCGTTCCACGTGGACCAGAGAAAAGATAGGCATGACTTATTTTCTCTTGCTCTACTGCTTGTTTAAGAGTCTTAGCCACAACTTCTTGACCAACCAACTGGGAGAAGTTTTGACTTCTATATTTTCGATAAAGTGCTTGATACATTAGGCTTTCTCCCCAAACATTGTAAAGTCCCATTCTGTCTTTTCAAGCAAAATAGCGACAAATTGTTCCAAATAATCTCGATCCATAGCATCATAATCATCAAGCTCTGAAGAATCCAGATCCAGAACTCCAAGTAATTGACCATTCTTTATCATCGGCACAACAATTTCACTTTTAGCTCGACTATCACAAGAAATATAGTTGGGATAAATTGTTACATCACCAACCAGAACAGTTTCCTGAAAATGAGCTGCCTCCCCACAAACACCTTTTCCCAGTGCAATACGGATGCAGGAAACACCTCCTTGGAAAGGACCTAGAACCAATTCCTTTCCATCGAACAGATAAAAGCCTGCAAATACGGTATTAGGTAAGCGTGATTTTAGAAGAGCACTGGCGTTGGAAAGATTAGCCAAAACATTGGTTTCACCATCCAATAAAAAAGAGAGCTCTTCATTTAACATTTGATAACGTGATTGTTTTTCTGATTCTAACATAGGACTATTATATCAAAAAAGGCTTACAGACAAAAGAAAAATCCCTTGTTTAGTAAACAAAGGATTTTGTGAATTTTCAATTTGATTAAAGTTCGATATCACCGAACAAGTCAGCCATTGAGAATCCTGTTTGTGTTTCTGGAAGTTCGAAATCACGTTTTTCTTGACGCTTTGGACGACGTGGACGAGCAGCACGTTTTTCTTCTTTTTGTCCTTCTTCTTGAGCTGGACGCTCTTCAAGAGCTTTGATAGAAAGTGATACGCGCTCTGCATCTGCGTTAACTTCAAGAACTTTAACTTTAACTTCTTGACCTACTTTAAGAGCTTCTTTTGGATTTTCAATACGTTTGTGTGAAATTTGTGATACGTGAACAAGTCCATCGATACCTGGCAATACTTCAACAAATGCACCGAAGTCAGTCAAACGTTTAACTGTTCCTTCTACTACATCACCTTTAGCCAATTTTTGCTCAACGCCATCCCATGGTCCAGGTGTTGTTGCTTTAAGTGAAAGTGAGACACGTCCTTCTTCTTCGTTAAGATCAAGGATTTTAACTTCAATTTCTTCACCAACAGTTACAACTGATTTTGGTGATACGTTACGTTCGTGTGACAATTCAGTCAAGTGAACCAATCCGTCAACACCACCAAGGTCGATGAAAGCACCAAAACTTGTGATACGTGCAACTTTACCAGTTACTACATCACCAACAGCCAATTTACCAAATACTTCAGCGCGAGCTGCTGCTGTAGCTGCTTCAACAACTTCACGACGTGAAAGGATGAAGCGGTTTTCTTTAGCGTCAACTTCTTTGATTTTAGCATCAAATTCTTGACCTACAAAACGCTCAGTGTTACGTACGAAACGAGTATCCAACATTGAAGCTGGGATAAATCCACGAACACCTTCAAATTCTACTGAAAGTCCACCTTTAACGGCACGAGTTCCTTTAACAGTAACAACTTCTTCTTCGCGACCAACAAGTTTGTCCCATGCTTTGCGAGCTTCAAGGCGTTTTTTAGATACAAGGTATGTAACTGTATCAGTATCTTTACCAACTACTTGACGAAGTACAAGAACATCCAATACTTCTCCTACTTTAACAAAGTCATTGATATCTGCATCGCGATCGTTTGTCAATTCGCGAAGAGTCAAGACACCTTCAACACCAGTTCCAGAGATTGCAACGTTAGCTTGAGTCGCATCAACTGTCAATACTTCAGCACTAACAACATCACCAGTCTCAACTTGGCTAACGCTATTTAGCAAATCTTCAAATTCGTTCATCTAAAAAATCCTCCAACAATCAAGTTTTTCTTAAACTTGACATACTTATAATTTTTTTCCTAAGCACCCGCAAGGACATGTTCATATCGTTCACGTCTTTCAATTATAAAAATAAAATACCCTAAGATATTTTGCTTTTTATCTTGATTATTACCTAAGAACTGGGGTAGCTGGATTCGAACCAACGCATGAGGGAGTCAAAGTCCCTTGCCTTACCGCTTGGCTATACCCCATTGACGAAATGGAGAGAGAGGGATTCGAACCCCCGAACCCGAAGGAGCGGATTTACAGTCCGCCGCGTTTAGCCTCTTCGCTATCTCTCCTACAATCAACATGGACTATTATATCATGAAAATTTCAAAAAAACAAGACTTATTTTGCTAAATTATAATTTTCAATCAAAATTTCCACAGCTTTTTCCAATTTTTTATAAAAACTATCGACATTCCCATTCTTTATGATGGCAAATTGTCCGTCTAATTCGGCAATTTCTCCGATAACTTTTTTACCGATAGTCAATGTATAACCTTCAAAACTGTCTTTACCAACATTAACTTTAGCATCTGCTACTTGAATTTCAATTTTTTTATCTTTCTTGCTCATTTCATACCTCTCTTCACTTTTTCTATTTTACAAGAAAATCCTAAAACTAGCAAGAAAAAACTCTATACCAGGCTTGTCTGATATAAAGGCTAATTTCTCAAAGTAACTTCCACTTGCCCAACCAAAGTGGAAATTAGTCTAAAACGGATTTTTATGGTGGAATTAAGTGTGAGACGTTTGAGTTAGAAATGAGGTCTACTATGACAAAACATAAACACCTTACCCTTTCAGACCGTAATGATATCCAATTAGGCTTAGAGCGCGGTGAAACCTTCAAAGCTATCGGACAATCCATTCTAAAAGACCCAACTACTGTTTCCAAAGAAGTCAAACGAAACAGACAAGTCCGAGAGTCTACATGCGATAACCTTCCTTGCCCTTTACTCGATAAGGCTCCCTTTGTCTGTAATGGATGCCCTAAAAGAAGACAAAATTGTGGATTTAAAAAAATCTTCTACCTTGCTAAACAAGCTCAAAAACAGTACGAACAAACTCTTGTCGAAGCTCGTGAAGGAACTCCCCTTAATTCCAAGGCCTTCTGGGACATGGACAAAGTCATTTCTGATGGTGTTAAAAAGGGACAACACATCTATCATATCCTCAAAACTCATAACCTTGATGTCAGTTCCTCAACCGTCTATCGACACATCCGAAAAGGATACCTATCTATCGCTCATATTGACCTAGCCAGAGCCGTTAAATTCAAAGAAAGACGGAAAAGGAAACTACCTTCCATCCCTAAAGAAGCTAAAAAAGGCCGTTCCTATGAGGATTTCCAAAACTATTTAGTCCTTAATCAACTAGACTCTTGGCTGGAAATGGACACAGTTCTGGGGAGGATGGGAGGTAAAGTCCTACTTACCTTCAACCTGTCTTTCTGTAACTTTATCTTCGCTAGGCTTCTGGATAATAAAACTGCCCTTGAGGTTACCAAACACCTCTATACCATCAAGAACACTCTTCATGAAGCTGATAAAGATTTCTTCCAACTCTTTCCTGTCATTCTTACCGATAATGGTGGAGAGTTTGCCAGGGTTGATGATATCGAAATGGATGTGCGAGGAGAGAGTAAACTCTTCTTTTGTGACCCTAATCGCTCTGACCAGAAAGGGAGAATTGAGAAAAACCACACACTGATTCGAGACATTCTACCTAAGGGAACTGCTTTTGACAACTTAACTCAAGAGGACATCAATCTCGTCTGCTCTCATGTCAACAGTGTCAAACGTGCTGCTTTGAATGGAAAGTCAGCCTATGAGCTCTTTGCCTTTACCTATGGAGAAGAGATTCCTAAGCTTCTAGGTATTTCTAAAATACCTGCAGAAGACGTCTGTCAGTCTTCGAAATTACTCCAACATAAGTTCTAAAAACTAACCTTTAACCGCATTCAAACGTCTCACACTAACTTCCACCATAGCGGAACTTAATCTGAAACGCTTTCAGATGAGGGGATTTTGTGCGCTCTTTTTTTCGATTCCTTTTGGTTACAAAAGCGATGAAATCAAGCATTAGTAAAACCAGTGGAACTTACCCTGACACGGATTTCCACTGGTTTTTAGGATTTTTATCAGACTAACTTCCACTTCTACTAGCGGTGGAACTTAGTTTGCGAATTTACCGTCTGATATAAAGTTTTCTGCTTTATTTAATATGTTTTTCTAGTTCTTTTTGGTACTTACCATTTGATTCCAATTTTTCTTTTTGCCATTTTTTCAGTGCTTCTTCATATTCTTTTGTTGTAACAATATCTTTTTGCAATTTCATTCCTTTAAAGATATATGGGTCACCCTTAATACCAACTTGTGAGTATGGTTTTGAGAATGGCACGACATTACTTACAACTGGAGAACCACCAGATGAGGCTGTTGGCATCAATAATGAACTATCTGTCAACCAAGCTTGAGCCTTGGCATATTTTTCATAGCGTTCTTCAAGATTTGTAGTTTCTGAATCTGCATCATCCAATAATTTCTTATATTGGTCCAAACCAAGTTTAGCTACAACATCCTTATCTTTCCCTTTAGTAATACCAAGGTGTTTCATAGCAGAACCTGATTTAGGATCCATGATATTCAAGTAAGATGCTGGGTCTTGATAGCTTGGAGCCCATCCTGTACTGTTCAAATCATAATCTTTTTGAGAAGGAACACGCGCTTGAGAAGTGATTGTTTCCTTTTCATTATCTGTCATTTGAAGAACGTCGATAACAACATTTTCAGCACCAAGAGTTGATTCAATAGACTGTTTGAAAGAGTTGCTTTGTTGAACGGCGATGGTATCTGTTTGTTCAACTGGGACATCCAAGTGAATTGGGAATGTTACCCCTTTAGATTCCAAGTCTTTCTTAGCTTTTTCGAAAGCAGCTTTAGCCTTGTCAGGATTGTAGATAGAATCCTTACCGTCAACTAGCTCAACATCTTTCCATTGGTCACCATAGTTCACCAACTCTGCTTGAGCGATTTGACCAAAGTTTTTACCACCTGCTTGTACAAAGTTGTCAGGAACGAGGCTGTTACGAATAATCTTGTCCGCACCGTCTTCACCATTTAGCTGGGCAGCATAAGAATGGCGGTTGAAGGCAAAGTTGATAGCCTGACGGAAGTCCTTATTAAGCATAGCTTCTTTAGTAGAAGTCTTTTGCTCTTCACTTGTTTTCGCAGTTTTATTATATGATTGACGATTTACGTTAAAGGTGAAGTAATAACTACTTGAGTCCTGTGGGCTATAAGTGATTTTATCTCCGTATTGTTCCAAAGTTGAAGCAAAGTTTGAGCTACTTGGGAAGAGACGGGCTGTCGTATAGGCACCTGAAGAGAAGCTACGAATCAACGATTCCTGATCAGAACCATCGTAGTAAGTCAATTTGACCTTTTCAATTTTTACCTTTTCTTTATCCCAGTAGTTTGGATTTTTCTCGTATTCGATCAACGATTTAGAAGTCAAGGTCTTCAAGATATAAGGACCATTGTAAAGAATCCCTGCTGGAGTAACTGCTCCATAATCTTTACCTGATGCCTTCAAAAACTCTTCATTTACAGGCAACATCGTTGCTGTGGTGACTTTAGAGTTCCAGAAACTTTCTGGTTTGTTTAGGGTATATTCAACTGTGTAATCGTCCAAGGCCTTGACACCAACTGTAGAGAAATCATTGGTCTCACCAGTCATGTAGGCATCCAAGCCCTTGATTGAATTTTGGATGAGAGAGACACCGTCTGACTTGCCGTCAGCTACGTGTTTTAGTCCTGTCACAAAGTCATGGGCTGTTACTTCTGCGTATTCTTCGCCTTCTGAAGTGTACCATTTAACTCCTTTACGAAGTTTATAGGTATAAGTCAAACCATCTTTTGAGACAGACCAATCTTCAGCCAAGGAAGGAATAACATTCCCGTACTGGTCATTTTCCATCAAACCATCCACCACATTCCCGATGACATCTGTTGTAGATGTACGAGTCGCTATACTATAATCCAAAGATGCTGGATCTACTGCATAGACATATGAAAATGTTGTCGGTGCATCTGCTTCTTTATCAGCTTTTCCACAAGCCACTAAAAGAGCTGTTGTGCTCAGGACCACTCCTGCTGTTAAGAGCCATTTTTTCGATTTCATAAAAATCTCCTTTAGTTAATTTTAATCTACTTTTACAATCCAACCTTCTGGCGCTTCAATATCACCAAACTGAATACCTGTCAATTCATCATAGAGTTTACGAGTCACAGGACCTACTTCTGTTTCACTATAGAAAACATGGAAATCATCACCGTGCTGAATTCCACCAATTGGAGAAATAACTGCTGCTGTACCACAGGCACCTGCCTCTACAAAACGGTCAAGATTATCAATTGGGACATCCCCCTCAATAGGAGTTAAGCCCAAGCGATGTTCTGCTAAGTAAAGCAAGGAATACTTGGTAATAGATGGCAAGATAGATGGACTCAATGGTGTTACAAATTCATTATCAGCTGTAATCCCAAAAAAGTTAGCTGATCCGACTTCTTCAATCTTTGTATGAGTTGATGGGTCTAGATAGATAACATCTGAGAAATGACGTGACTTGGCCAATTTCCCTGGCAAGAGACTTGCAGCATAGTTTCCACCAACCTTAGCCGCACCTGTACCATTTGGAGCGGCACGGTCGTATTCATCCTGAATCAAGAAGTTGGTTGGGACCAAACCGCCTTTAAAGTAATTACCAACTGGCATGGCAAAGATAGTGAAAATGTACTCTTCTGCTGGTTTTACTCCGATAATATCTCCTACTCCAATCAAAAGAGGACGAAGATAAAGGGTTCCACCTGTTCCGTATGGTGGTACGTATTCTTCATTCGCACGAACAACTGCCTTACAAGCTTCTACAAACATTTCTGTCGGAACTTGTGGCATCAAGAGACGATCACAAGTACGTTGCAGGCGTTTAGCATTTTCGTCAGGACGGAAAAGTTGAACACTACCATCCTTAGTACGGTAAGCTTTCAAACCTTCAAAGGCTTGTTGACCATAGTGAAGACTTGGAGAAGACTCTGAAATATGCAAGGTTGCATCTTCTGTAAGTTCTCCTTGATTCCATTGTCCATTTTTAAAATGAGCAATATAGCGATAAGGTAATTTCATATAGGAAAAACCGAGATTTTCCCAATCAATCGTTACTGTCATATTCCACTCCTTATTCTAAAAACCTATTTCTTTTATTCTACACTATTTTTCTAAAATAGCAAGTATATTTTGTAATTTTCAGAAAATTTCTTCAATAAAAAGAACCAGCTCTTAGAACTGATTCTTCATTTCACTTATTTAGCTTCAGTAAATATTTCTTTAAGATAAGCGTCAAAAACTTCTTCATCTGAAATCGTATCAGAAATGAAGCTTCCGTTGCTGGTTCGTTCTGACAGGTTCAAGTCTTGCAATCGGCTTTCATAGATTGTTCCTTTGTTGGATTGAACAAGCAGAGTTTGGTCGTTCTCTTCCACTTCTGTACTGAAGAGATCACCAATAAAGCCTTGTTCTGCAACCGCTCCTGCCAAGAAGACACGATGCGGTTTGTTTTTCAACTCACGCAAGACTTGTAAGCCACGTTTGGAACGGCTGGTTGCCGGAATTTCGTCAATAGAAACACGTTTCAAACTTCCACGTTGGGTCAAGAGGTAGAAGGATGAGGTGTTACAGATAAAGGCGGATTGGAGGACATCATCTGCTTTCAGGTTCATAGCTTTGACACCTGCAGCCTTGGCACCAACAACCGGAACCTCTTCAATATTGAAACGAAGGGCATAACCATTTTGGCTAATCAAAAGAACATCATCTAGTTTAATCGGAGCCACTGCTACAATCTGGTCTGTCTCGTCTTTGAGCTTAGCATACTTGACAGACTTAGACTTGTAGGTTCGCCATGGAGAGAATTCTTTGCGTTCTACCCGTTTAATTTGACCGAGACGAGTTGCAGTAAAGTAGGTTGTCGCATCATCAAACTGATCCAGTACTTCCACATAAAGGATTTCTTCGTTAGTTTCAAAGTTTGTAATGGTTTGGCTCAGATGCTCTCCGATGTCTTTCCAGCGAATGTCTGCCAATTCATGGATTGGTCGATAAATGACATTTCCAAGAGTCGTGAACATCAAAAGATGCTGGGTTGTCTTGGCAGCTTGTACAAAAATCAAACGGTCATCATCACGTTTGCCAATTTCCTCTAGCGTTGAAGCTGCAAAAGAACGCGGGCTGGTACGCTTGATGTAACCTGCCTTGGTCACGCTGACATAGGTATCTTCCTCAGCGATCAGACTAGCTGTATCAATCTCGATTGCTTTCGCAGTGTCTTCTAAAGTGCTCAAACGCGGAGTCGCAAATTTCTTTTTAACCTCACGAAGCTCTTTCTTCATGAGATTGTACATAGTTCGTTCATCACCAATAATAGCCGCCAGCATAGCAATCTTCTCACGAAGTTCTGCTTCTTCTTCCTGCAAGACAACCACATCTGTATTGGTCAAACGGTAAAGTTGCAAGGTTACGATAGCCTCAGCCTGCTCCTCTGTAAAATCATAGCTGACCTTGAGGTTTTCCTTGGCGTCAGCCTTATTCTCGGATGAACGGATAAGGGCAATGACTTCGTCTAAAATCGAAATCACACGAATCAAACCTTCGACAATATGGAGACGTTTCTCAGCCTTTTCTTTGTCAAAGCGTGAACGCGCCAAAATGACTTCACGGCGGTGGGCGATATAGCTGGACAAGATTGGGACAATCCCAACCTGACGAGGTGTGAAATTATCAATCGCCACCATATTAAAGTTATAGTTGATTTGCAGGTCTGTGTACTTAAAGAGATAGTTAAGAACCAGCTCCGTATTGGCGTCTTTCTTGAGTTCGATAGCGATACGAAGACCGTCACGGTCAGATTCGTCCCGAACCTCAGCAATCCCAGCTACCTTGTTATTGACACGAACATCATCGATTTTCTTGACTAGATTGGCCTTGTTGATTTCATAAGGAATCTCAGTAATAACAATTTGTTCCTTACCACCTTTTAGCTTTTCAATCTCCGTCTTGGAACGAACAACTACGCGCCCTTTCCCAGTTTCATAGGCCTTCTTGATTTCATTACGACCCTGGATAATCCCTCCAGTCGGGAAGTCTGGTCCAGGTAGGAATTCCATGAGTTTATCAACCTTTGCAGTTGGGTGGTCAATCATATAAACCGCCGCATCGATGACCTCAGCTAAATTATGTGGTGGAATATCCGTGGCATAACCAGCCGAAATACCAGTCGATCCATTTACCAAGAGATTTGGAAAGGCTGCTGGTAAGACAGTTGGTTCTTTCTCGGTATCGTCAAAATTCCAAGCAAAAGGAACGGTCTTTTTATCGATATCCTGAAGAAGATAGCCTGCAATCTCAGACAAACGCGCCTCAGTATAACGCATAGCCGCAGGCGGATCTCCATCCATAGAACCGTTATTACCGTGCATTTCAACTAGAATCTCACGATTTTTCCAGTCCTGAGACATACGGACCATGGCATCATAGATGGAACTGTCACCGTGTGGGTGGAAATTCCCCATGATATTCCCTACAGACTTGGCCGACTTACGGTAGCTCTTGTCAAAGGTATTACCATCCTTATTCATAGAATAAAGAATACGTCGCTGAACCGGCTTCAAGCCATCACGAATATCTGGCAAAGCCCGGTCTTGAATAATGTACTTGGAGTAGCGACCAAAGCGCTCTCCCATAATGTCCTCCAGGGACATGTTTTGAATGTTAGACATAAGATACAAAGGGACAATTCGGCTTGCCGAAAATTTCTGTAGAAAAATAGGAAATCGATGTAAGGTTCTATGAACCCAAGTCGATTTCTCTTTTTTCTTAAGTCTTAGTCCCGTGTTCAGTTACGATAAGTAACTAAACTATCCTTTCTGTAGTTTAAAGTATTTAAAATTTGTTGCTTCAGTTAGTAATAAGGAGTTTTCGCATAGCATTTAGGGCGTGTTCAACTCCTTTCGAAGAATGGAGAGTAAATATTATGGAAAAAGAAAAAATATAGAGTAAGTGAGTTTCATCCAATTCCTGTATCGTCATTTCCACTTGAAATGTCTACTCCACAAATCCTCGTTTATATTTGATATGGCTGGCAATATTACTATCTACATCTTTCTTATCCCAAAGTTGGAGTTCCCATGGGTAATAAAAATTACTTTTATTTTTAAAATAGATATGAATGCCGACATAGCCATCTTTATCACGTAAATACCAGTTTTTTAGTCCGTAAATCTCTTGCCAATCATCTAATTTATCCATGACTTGAGCTATCTCTTTGGAACTTAAAATCATACGAGCACCAAAAATATCATTAAGAATTGAATTCACAGGATAGCCCTCTTGACGCTCTGAAAAACGTGTAATTTTATCTAAAATAGACTCAGAAGTTTTGACACGATAAACATAGGCAATATCTTGGACATCCGCTTTCATCAGATAATCATTAATTGACTCATGTAAATTCAGACGGTAGGCCAAAATCGCTTTAGTCGGAACTTTTGAAAATGTATGCTTGAGATTGATTTTTTCCACCTTACCCGTTTCAAAATAATCTTTAGAATATTCTCTATGAATACGATTAACCTCTGTAATGAGGCGTTCCACTTTTTCAATCATGAGTCTTCTCCTCTCGCTTTTTCATTTTTCTAGTTATTCCCAAACTTCTTCACTCTTTCCTCAGCATACTCAATCATATTCTCAGCCACTTCCGTATCATAGTCAAAACCCATCTTTTGAGCAAAGAATTGAGCTTCTTGATGAAAAAGTTGCATCGTAGCAAACAAAGACTGAGTAAGTTTCTCTATACTTGAAAAATCAAGTAGAGCAAAGAATTCCTTCTCTTTCTCATCAGGTAAATAGTTAAAGAGATACTTATAATTCTTTCCAATGTCGACCTTTCCCCTGTCACTTACCACTTGCCAAGTCAAGACCTTCAAGAGTTCTTGTTGACAAATACCGTAGAGATGGTCGGTCGCATAGATAAGTTGCTTTCGATAAATTCCTTTGATCACGTAGGCTGATACCCACCAAAATTCATTGCAAGAATTTTTAAAATCCGTCTCACTAGCTTGATGTATCCAGAAACGCTCTAGATTTGGGGAATAGGGTTCAAATAAATGTTCTGGGTCTTCCAAAACAGTGAATCCTGCCTCACTATCCACCCACTCCTTGATATGCTCTTTGGGGCAGAGGGTCAAATCAATGCGGTTACCATCCTCAAAGAGCATAAGAAATAAACGGCGATGTCCCAATCTAACCTCTTGCTCGATAATGCGTTTGCCAAACTGCTCCAACCAAGAAAGGTCGCTCGTCAGATTATCTAAATCATCCACGACATAGACCACGTCATAGTCTTGAAATTCATCTTTTGGGGCCTTTGGGTTTATCCGTGAACCAGACATGGCCACAGCTTCTACTTTTAAGTTTTTAGCAGTTTGTAAAATTACATCGAGCATTTCTGTTTCAGTTCTCATGTCAATACCCATTCATTAAAAAGTGACTTAAAACACTGTCGCTTCTTCCAGCGTAAACTTGACATTGTCTTCGATCCACTTACGACGTGGTTCTACTTTATCTCCCATGAGGACATTGACACGACGTTCTGCGCGTGCTAAGTCTTCAATCGTGACACGAATGAGAGTTCGAGTTTCTGGATTCATGGTTGTCTCCCAGAGTTGGTCCGCATTCATCTCACCGAGACCTTTATATCGTTGAAGGGTAGCACCTTTACCAAACTGCTTGCGGAGTTCTTCTAGCTCACCATCCGTCCAAGCATAAGCCACTTCTTCTTTCTTGCCTTTTCCTTTGGACATCTTGTAAAGAGGTGGAAGGGCGATATAGACATGTCCTGCCTCGACTAGCGGACGCATGTAACGGTAAAAAAATGTCAAGAGCAAGGTCTGGATATGAGCACCGTCAGTATCCGCATCGGTCATAATAATAATCTTGTCATAGTTGGCATCCTCAATAGAAAAATCTGCTCCAACACCCGCACCAATGGTATAAATCATAGTGTTGATTTCTTCATTTTTGAGGATATCCGCCATCTTGGCCTTGGCTGTATTGATAACCTTACCACGAAGAGGTAGGATAGCCTGAAATTTACGGTCACGGCCTTGTTTGGCAGAGCCACCGGCAGAGTCCCCCTCAACCAGATAGAGTTCATTCTTAGCAGGATTCTTAGATTGGGCTGGGGTCAATTTTCCAGACAATAAGCCCTTGTCTTTTTTATTTTTCTTACCATTCCGGCTCTCATCACGCGCCTTACGTGCCGCTTCGCGAGCATCACGCGCCTTGATAGCCTTGCGGATGAGGTTAGAAGCCAATTCACCATTTTCCATAAGGAAGAAGGTCAACTTATCAGCTACAATCCCATCAACAACTGGTCGAGCTAGTGGACTGCCTAGTTTATCCTTAGTCTGACCTTCAAACTGAAGGTGTTCTTCAGGAACAAGAATAGAAAGAACGGCCGCTAGTCCCTCACGATAGTCTGAGCCTTCAAGGTTTTTATCTTTTTCCTTGAGAAGACCTGTCTTACGCGCGTAGTCATTCATGACCTTAGTGATAGCAGACTTGAGTCCTGTCTCATGTGTTCCACCATCCTTGGTGCGAACGTTATTGACAAAGGACAAGATGTTATCTGAAAATCCGTCATTATACTGGAGAGCTACTTCCACTTGGAAACCATTGTCTTCCCCTTCAAAGTAAAGGACTGGCGTCAAGGTTTCCTTGTCTTCGTTCAGATAAGAAACAAAGTCTTGTACCCCATTCTCATAGTGGAACTCAATTGCTTCATCTGTTCGCTTATCTGTCAAAGACAAGGTCACATTTTTTAAGAGAAAAGCTGATTCATTGAGGCGCTCTGAAATGGTATTGTACTTGAAATCTGTCGTAGAAAAGATAGTCGCATCAGGCATAAACGTAACCTTGGTACCTGTCTTAGACTTAGGCGCTGTACCGATTTTCTTCAAGGTCGTGACAGGTTTTCCACCATTTTCAAAACGTTGCTTGTAGACTGCACCATCACGGGTGATCTCAACTTCCAACCAACTAGAAAGAGCGTTAACAACGGAAGAACCAACCCCGTGCAGACCACCAGATGTCTTGTAGCCACCTTGACCGAATTTCCCTCCGGCATGAAGAATGGTAAAGATAACCTCAACTGTTGGAATTCCCATAGCGTGCATACCCGTCGGCATCCCACGACCATGGTCTTGCACAGTCAAACTCCCATCTTTATTGATGGTGACATCAATACGGTCACCAAATCCAGACAAGGCCTCATCGACTGCATTGTCGACGATTTCCCAGACGAGGTGATGGAGACCAGCACCATCAGTCGATCCGATATACATCCCTGGACGTTTTCGAACCGCATCCAACCCTTCTAGCACCTGAATGGCGTCATCATTATAATTGTTAATATTGATTTCCTTTTTTGACACAAGGAACCTCCTATTCGTTCATCTTTACTATTCTACAGGTTTTCCAAGGATTTTGCAAAATTTTTCTTTCTCCGATGTGACAATTTCAGAAGAGATTCTCTGCCTTTCTTTCCCAATTCATGATATAATAGGAGTATGATTACAATAGTTTTATTAATCCTAGCCTATCTGCTGGGTTCGATTCCGTCTGGTCTCTGGATTGGACAAATATTCTTTCAAATCAATCTGCGCGAGCATGGTTCTGGTAACACAGGGACAACCAATACCTTCCGCATCTTAGGAAAGAAAGCAGGGATGGCAACCTTTGTGATTGACTTTTTCAAAGGGACTCTAGCAACGCTACTTCCGATTATGTTTCATCTTCAAGGCGTTTCGCCTCTCATCTTTGGACTTTTGGCTGTCATTGGACATACCTTCCCTATCTTTGCAGGATTTAAGGGTGGCAAGGCTGTCGCAACCAGTGCGGGAGTGATTTTCGGATTTGCACCTGTCTTCTGTCTCTACCTAGCAGTTGTTTTCTTTGGAACCCTCTATCTTGGTAGTATGATTTCACTGTCTAGTGTCACAGCATCTATCGCAGCCGTCATCGGAGTTCTACTCTTTCCGCTTTTTGGTTTTATCCTGAGTAACTACGACCCTCTCTTCATCGCTATTATCCTAGCACTTGCTAGTTTGATTATCATTCGGCATAAGGATAATATCACACGTATCCAGAATAAGACTGAAAATCTTGTCCCTTGGGGACTGAACTTAACCCATCAGAATCCTAAAAAATAAAACGCCAGTTCTATACTGACGTTTTTTTGTATGCTTATTTTGATTTGATATAGTTGATACCATCTGCTTTTGGTGCGACTGCTTTTCCAAAGAAGGCTGCCAAGACTAGAATTGTCAAAACATAAGGTGCGATTTGAAGGTAAACCGCAGGAACTCCTTGTAGGAATGGCAATTGAGATCCGATAACAGCCAAACTTTGTGAAAGTCCAAAGAAGAGACTAGATAGCATGGCTCCGATTGGATTCCATTTTCCGAAGATCATCGCAGCAAGAGCGATAAATCCAGGTCCAACAATAGTTGTCACTGAGAAGTTAACTGAGATGGATTGAGCATAAATCGCTCCGCCAATTCCACCTAGGAAACCTGAAATGATAACCCCTAAATATCTCATCTTGTAGACATTGATTCCCAACGTGTCCGCTGCTTGAGGGTGCTCACCTACAGAGCGGAGACGAAGACCAAATCGAGTCTTGAAGAGGATAAACCAAGCAAGGAATGAGAAGGCAATGGCCAGATAACCAAGTAAACTAGTTGACTTGAAGAAGATATCACCGATAACTGGGATATTTGCCAAGACTGGGAAGTCAAAACGTCCAAAAGTCTGGGTTAAGTTATCTGTTTGTCCTTTGTTATAAAGAACTTTGACCAAAAAGACTGCTAAAGCGGGCGCCATCAAGTTCAATACCGTACCACTGACAACATGGTCTGCACGGAAATGAACCGTGGCTGCTGCGTGGATGATAGAAAAGATTCCCCCTACCAATCCTGCTACAAGCAAAGATAGCCATGGAGTTGCTGCTCCAAATTGTTCTGCAAATTCAAGGTTAAAGACAACTCCAGAAAAGGCACCCATAACCATAATTCCTTCAAGGCCGACGTTTACCACACCACCACGTTCAGAGAAAACACCGCCAATACTTGTAAAGATTAGGGGTGCTGAGTAAATCAGCATAGAAGACACCAAGAGGGTGAGCAAGGTTGTAATAGACATCTTTACTTACCTCCTTTAACTTGTTTTTTCGGTTTGACAAAGCGTTCGATAAGGTAATGAACACTGACAAAGAAGATAATAGACGCTGTTACAATGCTGACAAGCTCAGACGGTACCTGCGCCGCATTCATACCAGGAGCTCCAACTTGGAGAACACCAAATAGGAAGGCTGCAAAGAGAATACCAATTGGTGAATTTGCCGCAAGAAGACTAACCGCCATCCCGTTAAATCCGACAGCCAATGACGCACCTTGAACATAGACGTTCTGGAAGGTTCCCAACCCTTCAACGGCTCCACCAAGACCAGCTAAGGCACCTGAGATAATCATTGAAAGGATAATTGTTCGTTTGGCAGAAATACCAGCGTACTCTGAAGCATGTGGATTAAGACCAACCGCACGAATTTCAAAACCAAGGGTTGTTTTCTTGAGCATAAACCAAATGACTGCAACGGCAATAAGAGCAAAGAAAATACCAATATTCATCCGTGAATTACCAGTCAACTCAGCCAACCAAGGTGTCTGGTAGGTTGCATTAGCCCCAACACGAATCGTCGAATCTGTACTTTGCATGAAGTCTTTAGGGAAGGCATGAATAAAGGCATTCCCTACATACAAGACGATGTAGTTCATCATGATGGTTACGATAACCTCTGACGTCCCTAGATAGGCTCTCAGAATACCTGGAATCGCTCCGACAATCCCTCCAGCAATCAAGGCAATCACGATAGTCGCTAGAATCATCAAGGGACGTGGCATATCTGGATGCGACAAGGCAAACCAACCACTGAGAATCCAACCTGCCAAAGCCTGACCAGGAAGTCCGACGTTAAAGAAACCAGCACGACTAGCAACGGCAAAACCAAGACCAATCAAGACCAAAGGTCCCATAGCACGGAAGATTTCTCCAATCCCACGTAGACTACCAAAGGCTGTATAGAACAATTCTTCGTAGCCCCAAATAGCATCATAACCGAAGATCCACATGACAATGGCTCCGAGCAAAATTCCTAGAAAGACAGAAATCAAGGGAACCGAAATTTGTTGTAATTTTTTAGACATCACTCTTCTCCTTTCCCAAGTTTCCACCAGCCATCAAGACACCTAGTTCTTGTTTATTGGTTGTTTCTGGTGATACAATACCTTGAATCTTACCATCGTGGATAACGGCAATACGGTCTGAGACGTTTAAAATCTCATCCAATTCAAAGCTGACAACAAGGACAGCCTTACCATTATCACGCTCTTCAATCAAGCGTTTGTGGATATATTCAATAGCACCGACATCCAACCCACGAGTTGGCTGGCTGACGATAAGGAGATCAGGATCACGATCAATTTCACGAGCAATAATTGCTTTTTGTTGATTTCCTCCTGAGAGTGCAGCTGCAGGAACAAATTCACTGGCAGCACGAACATCAAACTCTTCCATTAACTTTTTAGCATAAGAAGTAATATTTGAATAGTTCAAAATTCCATTTTTACTATGTGGTTCTTTATAGTAGGTTTGAAGGGCAATATTTTCAGAAATCATCATTTCCAAAATCAAACCATCACGGTGACGGTCTTCTGGAACGTGCCCAACACTCAACTCAGTAATCTGACGTGGGTGCAAGCCTACAATTGAATTTCCTTTTAGCTCAATGCTACCAGATTCAACCTTGCGAAGACCTGTAATTGCTTGAATCAATTCAGACTGACCATTTCCATCAATCCCCGCAATACCAACAATCTCTCCAGCACGAACATCCAAGGATAGATTTTTCACAGCTGGGACACCGCGGTTTTCATTGACCACCAAGTCGTTAATAGACAAGACCACTTCTTTTGGTTGAGAGGCTTGCTTCTCTGTTTTAAAGGAAACGGAACGACCCACCATCATTTCTGCCAAATCAGCATTGGTAGCCCCTACAATTTCGACGGTTTCAATTGATTTCCCACGACGGATAACTGTAACTCGGTCAGAAACTGCACGAATCTCATCCAACTTGTGGGTAATCAAGATAATTGATTTTCCTTCTTTGACAAGATTTTTCATAATAGCCATCAACTCATCAATTTCTGATGGAGTCAAGACAGCCGTTGGTTCGTCAAAGATAAGGATATCAGCCCCCCGATAAAGGGTTTTTAAAATTTCTACACGTTGTTGGGCTCCAACTGAGATATCTGCTATCTTGGCAGAAGGGTCAACCGCTAAGCCATAACGTTCAGAAAGAGCCTTGATTTCTTTGCTAGCTCCAGCAATATCTAGCACACCATTTTTAGTTAATTCACTACCTAAAATGATGTTTTCAGCCACTGTGAAGGCTTCTACCAACATAAAATGCTGGTGAACCATTCCAATTCCCAAGCTAGCTGCTTTAGACGGTGAATCGAGGTTAACAACTTGACCGTTGACCACAATTTCACCACTGGTTGGTTCAAGAAGCCCTGCTAACATGTTCATGAGCGTGGACTTACCAGCCCCATTTTCTCCTAAAAGTGCATGAATTTCACCTTTTCGTAGGTGCAGGTTGATTTTGTCGTTGGCAACAAATTCACCAAACACCTTGGTAATATCACGCATCTCAATGACATTTTCGTGTGCCATGTGCTCTTCCTTTCAGAGTCTTATTTTATTTCAATAAAACTTGCTAGTTTATCTAGTAGCAAGCTTTACTGAGACAAAATGACTTTGTCTCAACTCTTAAAAAAGCGGCCGAGGGCCGCTTCCTAAGAAATGACTTCCATCCATTATTTTTCAGGAACTTTTACGCTTCCATCAAGGATTTTAGCTTTTGCATCTTCGACAGCTTTTTTACCTTCTTCTGAAAGGTTTGTTACTGCCAAGTCAACCCCTTTATCTTTCAATGAGTAAACGATCACTTGACCGCCAGGGAATTCACCTTTTTCTGCCTTGTTAGCAATATCTTTTACAGTTGTACCAACTTGTTTCAAAGTAGATACAAGAACAAAGTTTGATTCTTTACCATCTTTAGAAGTGTATTTACCTTCTGCCTCTTGGTCACGGTCAACACCGATAACCCAAACTTTTTCACTTTCAGGACGGCTCTCGTTGAGTGATTTTGCTTCTGCAAAGACACCAGCACCTGTTCCACCTGCTGCCTGGTAAACAACGTCTGCACCAGCTGCGTATTGTGCTGCTGCAATTGTTTTACCTTTAGCAGCATCACCAAATGAACCAGCATAGTCAACTTGAACTTTGATAGATGGATCTACTGACTCAACACCAGCTTTAAATCCAGCTGCAAAACGTGAGATAACTTCAGACTCAATACCACCTACAAAACCAACTTGTTTTGTTTTAGTTGTTTTAGCCGCTGCAACTCCCGCAAGGTAAGCAGCTTCGTTATCAGCAAATGTTACGCTAGCAACATTCTTTTGATCTTTAATCACATCATCAATCAAGACATAGTTCAAATCAGAGTGGTCTTTTGCTGCTTCTTCAACCGCATTGTGAAGGGCAAAACCAACACCGAAGATTAGGTTGTAACTTCCAGCCGCTTGTTGCAAGTTGTTAGCATAGTCAGCTTCACTTGTTGATTGGAAGTAAGTGAAACCTTTATCTTTTGAAAGATTGTGTTCTTTACCCCAGTCTTGCAAACCTTCCCAAGCTGATTGGTTGAATGATTTGTCATCAACACCACCAGTATCAGTGACGATTGCTGCTTTTGTCTTCACATCAGAAGATGAAGCTGCGTTACGAGAAGAGCGGTTACCACATGCAGCAAGTCCAACTGCTGCCACTGCAACTAGACCAAGGCCTAGCCATTGTTTCTTGTTCATTACTGAACCTCCTAAATAAGATGTGCAACGATGTTGCAAGTATGGATTGGTTGGCCACAAGGACCGTGCCACTCAGAGAGCGACTCAGACTAGTTTAAGTCTGTAAAAGAGTATGGAAGTAATTCCCCGACCGTCATCTCGACCGTCGATTTATCTTTTGCGACCAAGGTCACTTTTAGATCTTGTTCAAAAAATTCAGCCATCACTTGGCGACAAGCGCCACATGGTGAAATTGGTTTTTCAGTCTCTCCATAGACAATCAATTCTGAAAATTCTCTTTGGCCTTCAGAAACTGCTTTAAAAATCGCTGTACGTTCTCCACAGTTGGTCAAAGAATAACTAGCATTCTCGATATTGACACCTGTATAAATACTACCATCTTTTGCCACTAGAACAGCACTGACCGGAAAGTGAGAATAGGGTACATAGGCTTTCTTGCTGGTTTCAATTGCAAGTTCAATCAACTCAGTAGTCGCCATCTGCCAATTCTCCTTTTAGAATTGCTACCCCAGCTGACGTTCCGATACGGGTCGCCCCTGCTTCTACAAATGCTAGAGCATCTGCATAAGAACGAGCTCCACCAGCAGCCTTGACACCCATTTCTGGTCCAACTGTTTCACGCATTAATCTAACATCTGCTACTGTAGCACCACCAGTTGAAAAGCCAGTAGATGTTTTAACAAAATCAGCTCCCGCTTTTTGGGCCAATTGGCAAGCCACAACTTTTTCTTGGTCTGTCAGAAGGCAAGCTTCAATAATGACTTTCACTAACTTGTCACCACTTGCTTCTACTACTGCGCGAATATCCGACTCAACCAAATCAAGATTACCTGATTTGAGAGCTCCAACATTGATCACCATATCAATCTCATCTGCACCATTTTGGATAACTTCTTTTGTTTCAAAAGCTTTCACAGTTGAAGTTGTTGCTCCCAAGGGGAAACCTACTACTGTGCAGACCTTGACATCTGTGTCTTCAAGACCTTTTTTAGCATGTTCAACCCAGGTCGGATTAACGCAAACACTGGCAAAATCATACTCTCTAGCTTCAGACAACAAACAATCAATTTGATTTTCTGTTGCATCTTGTTTTAAAAGCGTATGATCGATATATTTATTTAATTTCATATTCGGATTCTCCTACAGTTTATGAGATGATTTCTATAATTTCTCGTAAACTTTGCACCCTGTCATTTATTTTAACATATTTTTGAAAATCTGTAACTAGCTGAGGAGAAATTTTTCCATTTGTGTATACTTTTGCAACAATTTCTCCCTTTTGAACGGAATCTCCAACTTTCTTTTCAAAAACAATTCCTGTTTCATAGTCCAAGGCATCAGACTTGACTGCACGGCCTGCCCCTAGTCTCATAGCATAAAGTCCAAATTCCATAGCTGGTAGAGCTGAAATGACACCCGTTTCCTGAGCAGGGATTTCCACCACATGGGCCACATTGACAGGACGATAGAGGTCTTCCAAGTCTCCACCTTGGGCTTGCACCATATCCTCAAACTTAGCCAGTGCTTGGCCATTTTCAAGATGTTGTCGAACTTCTTCAACTGTCTTGTTTACATTTGCTAAACCAAGCATAATTTGAGCCAATTCACAGATGAAGTGGGTAATATCCTGACGGCCTTGACCTTGTAAAATATCCAATGCCTCAAGAATTTCAAGGCGATTTCCAATCGCTCGTCCCAAAGGTTGACTCATGTCCGTAATCACTGCTACCGTCTTCCGTCCAACAGCCTTACCAAGTTCCACCATGGTTTGAGCCAATTCACGCGCCTCATCAACAGTCTTCATGAAGGCACCCTCGCCAACAGTCACGTCTAGTAAAATAGCATCCGCTCCTGCAGCGATTTTCTTGCTCATGACAGAACTCGCAATCAAAGGAATCGTGTCGACAGTTGCTGTCACGTCACGGAGGGCGTAGAGAAGCTTGTCTGCTTTGACCAGCTGGTCTGATTGCCCAATGACAGATACACCAATATCCTGCACTTGTGCAATGAAATCCTCTTGACTTCGTTCCACTTGATAGCCCTTAATGGACTCCAATTTATCGATTGTACCGCCAGTATGGCCGAGACCTCGACCACTCATTTTTGCCACAGGCACACCAAAACTAGCAACAAGGGGAGCTAAAATCAAGGTCACCTTATCACCAACACCACCCGTAGAATGCTTGTCAACCTTAACTCCATCAATAGCGGATAAATCAAACTCTTGACCTGTCTTGACCATCTTCATGGTCAAATCAGAGATTTCTCGAGTTGTCATTCCTTTGAAATAAACAGCCATAGCAAAGGCAGACATCTGATAATCAGGAACCGTTCCTGACACATAGCCTTCAACTAGCCATTCAATTTCACTCGAAGTCAGTTCTTGACCGTCTCGTTTTTTTTGGATTAAATCAACTGCTCTCATTCTTTCACACTTCTAAGGATGTAGTATCCCTTATCTTTTTTTACGACTTCACAATTGCCAAACACATCTTCCATCTTGGACTTAGCACTTGGAGCCCCTTGTTTTTTCTGGATAACGATTGTTAAATCGCCACCAGTTTCCAAGAAATCTTTACTTTTCTCAATGATTTCATGAACTACTTGCTTACCCGCACGGATAGGAGGATTGGAAATGACATGGTCAAATTTTCCTTCAACTTGTTCATAGATGTTGGACTGGAAAATAGTCGCTTCTACTTTATTTCGTTCAGCATTTTGTCGTGCCAAATCCAAGGCACGATTATTAATATCGACCATGGTCGCCTGAACTCCATAAGCCTTAGCTAAGGACAAGCCCAAAGGCCCATAACCACAGCCTACATCAAGGACAGTTTCTCCTTCATCAACCTCTAGACACTTGAGCAAGAGTTGACTTCCAAAGTCAACCATTTTCTTACTAAAAACACCCGCATCTGTCAAAAAGGTCATTTTTTCTCCCAACAACTCTACTCTCAACTCATGAATGTCGTGAGCAGCGTCAGGATTTTCTGCATAATACATTTTACTCATGAAACTATTTTACCATAATTTGACTTAAATTGTAAATCGTTTACAAATTGCTAATAAAACGAAAAAGACTGAGGAAAGCTAGTCAAGAAGACCTTTTCTTCAATTTCTTTCAACACTTATAAATGAATGATAAAGCATTTTAGAACTAGAAATATCACAGTCAAGATAAAACAACAAATTTATTGTCTATAATCAAGTGCATTTTCATTACTATTGCTTAACCTTAAAATACTTTATTACCAACAAGATTCCCAACAGGATATTTAGATAAAAGCCCAACTGATACGTTTTTGTCAGGAATTCCAAACTTGTCCAAAGTCGTATCAAATCTTCTAGAGACATACGGAAGAAATAACCCTCTGTAGCAATCCATAGGACTAAAAAGACATAACTACCAGCAGCAAGCCATTTCGTCCACCGTTTTTTTAGGAAGAAAGCAAGCAAGAGCGAACAGATAAAGACAGCTGTTACAATGGCATGTTCCATCAAAAAAGTAAAACCGTAATAGGTTTCCACAAAACGTCTACCATTATCCGCATTCGCTCCTTTTAAAAAAGGTAGTGCAAAACTTAAAATAAAACAGAGTTCCAATATGTAACGTTTTAAGATTTTCATAGTACACCTCCTATCAGTTGTGAACTAAAAAACCCCTTTATTAGCTTATAAATCAGCAGAAACTATCTCCTACTTCATCATTCAATTGTTCAGTCTCTATCTACCTTTATTATACGATATTAGCTTACTATCATCAAGAAACCGCTTTATTTTTTTAGCTTTTTATGGTATGATAGACAAAATATCTAGGGGAAAATAAATGACCAACGAATTTTTACATTTTGAAAAAATCAGCCGCCAGACTTGGCAATCTTTACATCGAAAGACGACACCTCCTTTGACAGAAGAGGAATTAGAATCCATCAAGAGTTTTAATGATCAGATTAGCCTGCAGGATGTTACCGATGTCTATCTTCCCCTAGCCCATCTCATCCAGATTTACAAGCGTACCAAGGATGATTTGGCCTTCTCAAAAGGAATTTTCCTTCAACGTGAAAGCAAATCCCAACCTTTTATCATTGGGGTTTCTGGTAGTGTTGCCGTTGGAAAATCCACAACCAGTCGCCTACTTCAAATCCTACTGTCTCGTACGCTTACAGATGCTACGGTTGAGTTGGTAACAACTGATGGCTTTCTCTATCCCAACCAGACCTTGATTGAGCAAGGGATTTTAAATCGTAAGGGATTTCCTGAAAGCTATGATATGGAAGCTCTTCTCAACTTCTTGGATCGCATCAAAAATGGACAAGATGTAGATATACCTGTCTATTCTCATGAAGTCTACGACATCGTACCTGAGGAAAAACAAAGCGTCAAAGCTGCTGACTTTGTAATTGTTGAGGGGATTAATGTCTTTCAGAATCCACAAAACGAGCGTCTCTATATCACTGACTTCTTTGACTTTTCCATCTATGTTGATGCTGCAGTGGATGACATTGAGAGTTGGTATCTGGATCGTTTCTTGAAAATGCTGAGCCTAGCCCAAAACGACCCTGATAGCTACTATTATCGTTTTACTCAAATGCCGATTGGGGAAGTAGAATCCTTTGCCCATCAGGTCTGGACTAGTATCAATCTCACAAATCTACAAAATTATATTGAACCAACCAGAAATCGTGCGGAAGTGATTCTTCATAAAACAAAGAACCATGAAATCGATGAAATTTACTTAAAAAAATAATTTTCCCTTGTCAAAACGTAAGTTTTCAGATATAATGGTATAGTTAGTAAATATGGAGGTAAGAACATTGGCAAACATTAAATCAGCTATCAAACGCGCTGAATTGAACGTTAAACAAAACGAAAAGAACTCAGCTCAAAAATCAGCTATGCGTACTGCTATCAAAGCTTTCGAAGCAAACCCATCTGAAGAACTTTTCCGTGCTGCTAGCTCAGCTATCGATAAAGCAGAAACTAAAGGTTTGATTCACAAAAACAAAGCAAGCCGCGATAAAGCTCGTCTTTCAGCTAAACTTGCTAAATAAGAAACAGTCCATAGAGGCTGTTTTTTTGTCTCCAAATAGGAAAAGGTAGAAAATGAAAATCGCAATTATCGGATATTCTGGTTCTGGTAAGTCAACTCTAGCAGAAAAATTATCTAACCACTACTCCATCCCAAAACTTCACATGGACACACTCCAATTTCAACCTGGTTGGCAAGACAGTGACCGTGATTGGATGTTAACCGAGATGAAAAACTTTATCACTAAGCATGAATCCTGGGTCATCGATGGTAATTATTCTTGGTGCTATTACGAAGAAAGAATGCAGGAAGCTGACCAAATCATCTTTCTCAATTTTTCTCGATGGAATTGTTTGTTAAGAGCCTTTAAGCGCTATTTAAAATACAAAGGAAAAGTCAGAGAAAGTATGGCCACAGGTTGTCCTGAGCGTTTTGACTGGGAATTTATCCGCTGGATTCTTTGGGATGGACGAACAAAAAATGCTAAAGAAAGATACCAACACTTAAGCAATACTTACCCAGAAAAGTTGCGTATTCTTTATTCTCAAGCAGAGATTGATTGTTTCTTGCAATCTCTTAAAAATAGACGATAGAGTAACGTTTCATTAAGGTCAGCATGGGCTGAATGACTAAAAAAGGAAGATTTTCATCCAGAAAATTTTCCTTTTGTGTTTTCTTTTATTCTGCAATCAAGGTTTCTAATCCAACCTTCATCATATCGGTGAAGGTATTTTGGCGTTCTTCTGCAGTTGTATCTTCGTCTGGATTAACCAAACTATCAGAGATAGTCATAATAGCAAGGGCATCAACATGGTGCTGGGCTGCCAGATAGTAAAGTGCTGCTGCTTCCATTTCCACAGCCTTGACTCCCCATTTACCAAGCTCGATGTTCTTTTCAAAGTAGTTTGAATAAAAGACATCAGATGACAAAACATTCCCAACATGAGTTATCATACCGAGTTCTTTAGCAATATGGTAGGCCTTGTCTAGCAAATCAAAGCTAGCGATTTGTGGAAAATCGTACTGTGGCCAATCGTTACGTACGATGTTTGAGTTTGTTGCAGCTGCCTGCGCCAAAACCAATTCACGAACGTGAACATCTTCATTCAAAGAACCTGCAGTTCCCACACGGATTAATTTCTTCACACCGTAGTCAACAATCAACTCACGCGCATAAATCGAAATAGATGGCATTCCCATCCCAGTTCCCATGACAGAAACACGGTGTCCCTTGTAAGTACCAGTATAACCAAACATGTTACGAACTTCGTTAAAACAAACAGCATCTTCAAGGAAGTTCTCCGCAATAAACTTAGCACGAAGAGGATCCCCAGGAAGAAGAATCTTATCAGCAATTTCACCCTGCTGAGCAGCAATATGGATAGACATAATTTATGATACAAAGAGCGACAAGAAAACGACTGAAAATTAGGAATCTGACGAGAAATCCTGATTTCTCAGTCAGATTATCTATTTTCCGAGTTTTCCGCTCGTGTTCAAATTAGAACACACGCTCTACCTTTCTTTTTTATATGTTTCTATTATATACTTTTATTTTTATATTTTATAGCTAGGAAAAATCGGATTCAATCAAGACTCCAATAAGCCTACTTCATTCTTATTTAAAACAGTTATAAATAAATTGAAAGTTTTTTTAATCTTTTAAATCAAATCATTGACTAGAAGAAATGGGCATTTCCTACCTAATTACTTTATTCTTTGACTTCTGACACAGTATGCTAGCCCAAGGAAAGCTATCTAACATTTTTGCAAAGTCATAAGCTAGGAAAGCCGTTATTAAGAGATAAGGAAGAGAATCTAAACCTATCCCCGTGAAGCCTATTACTAATCCAGTTGCAGACAAGGGAGCCATCAAGGTCACAGATAAAAAGCAAACAGATCCCAAAAGCAACATGGTTAACTTACTATCTCCACCTAGAATTATGCCAAGGAGGGCAGCTCCAGCTATCCCCAAAGCAAAAGATGGCGTAAGTGTACCACCATAGGCCCCTGCCCACAGAGTAATAAGAACGACCAGTGCTTTTAGGATAAACAAGAGGAATACTGTTTTACCATTGCTACCATTCAATACTTCCTGAGCCATCATCCGTCCATTTCCAAGTAGATGTGGAAAATAACTTGCCAACCCAGCAAGAAAAAGAAAAGCTGTAGGCAATGCGAGAAGTACTCGTTTATCTTTTATTCTGTTTGAAGACGCTGCCTTACTTAAGCGACCAAAAAGCCAAGCTAGTGGGGTTAAGAAAAGAAGTAATAAGGGAATAATCCATATTTCCTTTAATGACCACGTGATGGCTGAAATCTGGTAGAGAGCCTGATCTGAAATAACCAAGCCTGCTATATAGGTTGAGATATAGGTAGTCAAACCGACTAAGACAAATCGTTTAATAGATAGAGCAATTCCTAGGGTTTCAAAAACAAAGAAGACGCTCGTTAATGGAACCTGATAAACAGCCGCTAAACCAGCACCAGCACCACAAGCAAGGAGAAAAATACGATCCTTTATAGACAGTATACATATATTTCCAATTGGTCCTGCAAATAGAGTCCCAATCTCTCGTGGCGCAGCTTCTTTACCAATAGGTGCTCCCCCTCCAACTGCAATGATCTGCCAAATTGAATGAAATAGCTGTCTTAAAAAATGAAGCTTGTATTGTGCAGTCTCATCCTTCATCTGAGCTTTTATGGAATAAATCTTCGACCCTTTTTGCAAGAAATACCAGACCAAGGCTGAGCCAAGACCCACGATTATTAAACTTAATCCTATCCGTGACGAGGAAACTCCATCTGTCAAAAATCCAGTATGATGCTCTGACTGACCAAAAGCTAGACTCTCTACCATCTCTAAAAGATAATGGAGAAATATACCAGATAAACCAGTAACTATTCCTTGTAGAATTACTGCTAGGAATAATCTAAAATTATAAGGAATCTTTCGAAAAAATCTCCTCGATTCTTTTAACATGATTACAATTCAGCAAGAATTGCTTTCAGCAAGCCCTTGAAATCACCTTTGACACGTTCGGTTACTTCTACAACTTCTTCGTGGTTCAGTTCTTCTTGGAAGCCAGCAGCAAAGTTAGTGATACATGAAATACCTAGAACTTTCAAGCCTGAGTGAGCTGCCACAATAACTTCAGGAACCGTAGACATACCAACGGCATCTGCTCCCAGTGTCTTATAGGCACGAATTTCTGCTGGTGTTTCATAAGTCGGACCAGTTACACCAATATAGACACCTTCATCAAGCTTGATACCAAGTTTTTTAGCCACTTCATGGGCAGTAGCACGGTATTCTGGTGTGTAGGCCTTAGACATATCTGGGAAACGTGGGCCAAAGTCATCCAAGTTTTCACCCATCAATGGGTTTTGACCTGTCATGTTGATATGGTCTGAGATAGCCATCAAAGTACCTGGACCATATCCAATTCCTCCAGCAGCATTGGTTACAATGACACCTTCACATCCGAGAACTTTCATGACACGAACTGGGAAAGTCACGACTTCCAGAGGATTTCCTTCGTAGAAATGAAAACGACCTTGAAGAGCTAAGACCTTGCGACCTGCAAGGTCACCGTATACCAATTTACCAGCGTGTCCGACTACTGTCGAACGGCCCCAGTTTGGAATATCTGCATAGTCTACTACAACTGGATTTTCGATTTCTTCTGCCAATTCTCCCAGACCTGATCCAAGGATTAGACCGAACTCAGGTGCTTGGATTCCCTTGTCTTTCAGGAAGTCAGCTGTTTCCTTGATCTTATTTAAAAACGTCATTGTGTCTCCTTTATTATTTTTTTAGCATTTGACCGATTTTGTCAAAAGTTTTAGCATTGCGAATGGTGATTTGGCGGTAGAAAGGCATCTTGAGTAAGTATTTGTGATAGGCAGTTGCATAGTAGGATTCTTCAGAGAATTTCCCCCAGAAAATACCAAGTTTTCCGAAATGAACGACTTCATCTACCAGTTCCAAACTGTCCACTTTCTCGATCACTTGATCCACATCCAAGCTCTCCGTATAGAAGAGGACATCTTTTCGAGCCAAATCTTTGGTCCACCATTCAGGCAGATTTTCAAGTTCCGCTTCAAATTCCTCTAGACTCAGTAAAGAAAAGCTCTGAATAAATGGATAATGGATTTCAAAGAAAGCCTCTAACATTTCGACCAATCGGGCTTTGGCATCTGTCGAAGTAAAGAAAATATTGCCACTGTTGATGTAGGTTTCAACTTTTTCAATTCCCAACTCTGTCAGTTCTTGACGAAGTTGCGCCATGACAACCTTATTTTTCCCTCCGACATTAATGCCCCGAACAAGTAAAGCATATCGCGTCATCTTATACCAATTTATCTAAGAAACTTTCCCCAATCATGGCAGTTTCAACACCAAAGTTATCCGCAACTGTCGCTGAGATATCTGCAAAATGTCCTACTGGAATGACACCATTTCCTTTAAAGGCAGGGCTATAGGCCAACAATGGAATATATTCACGAGTGTGGTCTGTTCCTGCATAGGTTGGGTCATTTCCATGGTCCGCAGTAATCAAGAGAAGGTCGTTCTCCCTCATGGCTGCGATAATTTCAGGCAAGCGTTCATCAAACTCATGCAAGCAATCACGGTAGCCATGAGCATTGCGACGGTGTCCATAAAGGGCATCAAAGTCAACTAAGTTTGTGAAGGAGAATCCTTTTTCAAACTCAGCAAGTCCCATGGTCTTCAATAATGTATCAATTCCGTGGCTGTTTGATTTGTTGTGACCCATGTCATGGTTGATACCAGCGCCGTTAAAGATATCGTTGATTTTACCAACAGCATAAGTATCGATACCAGCTTCATTCAATTTATCCAAAACAGTTGGGGCAAATGGAGATACGGCCAAATCACGACGGTTTGCAGTACGAGTGAAGTTACCTGGTTCACCTACATACGGGCGGGCAATGATACGTCCTAAAAGGGCTGGGCGCTCAAGGGTAATCGAACGAGCGTATTCACAGATACGATACAATTCATCCAAAGGAATAATATCTTCGTGGGCAGCAATTTGCAAAACAGGGTCAGCCGAAGTATAGATAATCAACTCCCCAGTTTCCATCTGACGTGGTCCAAAGTCATCGATAACAGCTGTACCTGAGTAAGGTTTGTTAGCTTCACGAATAACCTTGCGTCCTGAGAATTCTTCGATTTTTGTCAAGATTTCTTCTGGGAATCCGTTCCAGAAAGTATCGAAAGGCTCAGTAATGTTGAGTCCCATGATTTCCCAGTGTCCAGTCATAGTATCCTTACCAAGAGATACTTCTTCTAATTTTGTTGCATATCCAGTTGGATTGCTTTCTGCCGGTACAGTCTTAAGAGGAGTTGCACGAGGAATATTTCCTAGACCGATTTTAGCCATATTTGGCACATTCAAACCAACTGTTTTAGAAATGTGTCCCAGTGTGTCAGAAGCTCCATCTGGAACCCCTGCATTGACAAAGTTATTAGCATCTGGTGCAGCACCGATTCCTACAGAATCTAGTACCACCAAGTGAATACGATTAAATTTTGACATAGTGTATCTCCTTATTATTTTAGTTATCTTGCTTTTGTTGAAGTTAAAATCTGAACCCCGTCTCGTCCAGCAACGATGACCTTATCCACCATTTGGTTGAACAAGCCGTGCTCCACGACGCCAACGACATGGTCCAATTCTTGTCCGAAAGTAATTGGATCTTCAATGACATCCAAGGCAAGGTCAATGATAAAATTCTGCATATCAGTCACAAAACGTTGGCCGTCTTTTTCACGGAAACTTGGTTTATAGCCAGCTCGCTCAAAACGACGAAAAACCTGTTCTGCGCCATACTGAACCACTTCTACTGGCAATTTAAAAGCACCTAGTTTGTCTACCATCTTGCTTTCATCCACCACCCAAATGTATTCTTTTGAGGGCGTTGCCACAACCTTCTCCATGAGAAGGGCACCTCCACCGCCTTTGATTCCGTTAAACTGACTATCCACTTCGTCCGCCCCATCGACTGTCACATCGACAAAATCCACTTGGTCAATAGACTTGAGTGGGATCTTAAGACCTTCAGCCTGTTTACTAGTCACACTAGAAGTTGTTACTGCTGTAATCTGCAATCCCTCTTCCTTGATACGACGACCAATTTCTTCGACAAAATAGTAGGCAGTAGAACCCGTTCCCAGTCCGACAACCATCCCATCATTGACAAATTCAGCAGCCTTGATACCTGCCATTTTCTTCAGATTTTCCACTCAAACACCTCCATTAAAGAGCTATTTCTATTATAACATGTATCCGTTTTTATTTCATGGATACACTAGAAAAAACCGAACATTTTTATTTTTATGTCCACCTTGTTTTGGTAGTTAGAATCTTAGTTATGAGAACTTGTAGATAAAAACAGGTCCTAGCCAAAAGCAACAACAGTTGATTTTTTATCATAAAGATGATTAAATAGTTAAGTACAGAAAAGGAGAAATAAGATGAACCCATTAGATTTGTTTAACCAAGTAAAAGAATTAATCGAAACAAAAGATTTCGAAGCTGCAAAAACATTTGTTGCAGAAAATCAAGACCAACTTGGAGAATACTTCTCTCAAGCTCAGCAGTTGATTTCTGGTTCTGAAGGTCTAGATGGCCTCGTTGGAAAGATTAAAGGATTTTTCTAAAAGATATAAAGGCGCCTGAACTATCAGGTGCCTTTTTGAGATATTTTTTTCATTTTTTTGGGAAGAAGACTGCTGATTTCCGTCGGCAAGACCACATAATGTTCTTGAGATAGTTCTTGGGCTATGGCTGAATGAAGATGGGTTGCTACTGCCACACGTTCGTAGAGACTGGCCTGTCGGAATTGGCCTGCAAATCCTGCGATCATCCCAGCCAGAGTATCTCCCATTCCCCCAGTCGCCTGATAGGGACCGCCAACTTGTAACTGGTAATAATCAGATTGGCCAACTTGCCAAATACGAGTAGTTGGACCTTTCTCTACCAAAATTGTTCCTTGAGGGAAAGAAGTCAGGGCACTAGCTGTTGCATCTTCGCTTTGATTTTCAATCGTAATTCCAGATAATTTTTCCCATTCTTTTTGGTGGGGAGTTAGGATAAGCTGGTTAGATGGAAACGACAAACTTGTCCTAGCAAGGATGGTTAAGGCCCCTCCGTCTACAATCAAAATCTGATTCTTTTTTAAACTAGCAAAGACTTGTTTTACTAGATTTTCTCCAAAAGAATCATCTCGTAAACCAGGCCCCAGCAAAACAACTTCTGCCTTCTCCAATTGCTCTTTTAACAACTGCTGGTCTTGCAGATAAAAGGCCATAGCCTCAGGTAAATGACTGTGCAAAGCCGGGATATTTTCCCTATCTGTTCCAACAGTCACCAAACCAGCTCCACTTTTTACAGCTGCCAAAGCAGACATGATGATGGCACCACCATAAGGATAGGTACCACCTAGCAACAGCAAACGACCGTAGTTTCCTTTATGACTTGCACGAGAACGTTCAATAATGACTTTTTCTAGTAAGGTTTGATCAATAACTTTCATCGTTTTTTCCTCAACTATCCTTTATCTGATTGTTTTAAAACAACTTGATAGACTTTCTTAGTCCACTCTTCTAAGTCTTCTCCAGCATAGTCAAGATAATGCACCCTATCTTGTATTTTAGTTGGAATAATATTTTCAAATTGGCTCTTATTATGAGTTGGAATAATGCAAATATACAACTCACTAAATAAATTCACCATGTCCTTAATTTTTGCAACATGGTAGCCATCAAAAATATAACCAGTAACTTTAATTAAATCTGTATAGATAAAATGAAAACTCACTCCAGGAATAAACTTGTCTTGTAATTCTTTCTTTGAAGGAGCTCGACCTAATAAACGCTCCATTGCTAATCGATAACCAGAACTTGTATTTGACCACCCTAACATGACATAGTCAAAATAATCTATCGGATCCGATGCAGCATTTCGACTATCCAAAACCAACTCCTCAGCATCTCGCCCAAAGGCTTTCACAGCAGATAAGAGCTGACCTGTTTTAAAGATAGAAATCGCTGCATCTATAGTCGTAGTATGACTACAGTAGTCTGAAGTCACTAACCTCTTATGTAGATCATAAGTTGAGGCTACTCTTTTATCTGTAGGGGTAAATGGTGGAAAAAAGGGATGCTGACAGATGTAATCTAAAATTTCTTTTTTTAAACAAGAATCAGCACACTCAATACTTGTTTGACGTTTATGAAGTTTTTCGTAAGCTATAAATTTAGCAATTTTTTCTAATTCCCACTCTTGAATATTTGGATAATAAATTAGTGCTAAGTAGTATATTCCATCCCATTGTAAACTATATTCCCCATTATAAATTTTTAAAATCATCTAATCACCTCACTCCATTATACAACAAAAAGGAGGCGCAGACCTCCTTTTGTAATCTTATATCGAAAATTTAATATTCATGTCTGCCATTTTAGATATAGCTATAGAAAATACACTATCTTAAGCGATTTTTCTCTTATTTGCTATCCAATGTCCGAAGTGCTGCTTGATAAGTTTGCTCCATTAGCATAGTAATGGTCATAGGACCAACACCTCCAGGAACTGGCGTGATATGGCTGGCAAGTGGTGCAACCGCCTCATAATCAACATCCCCACAAAGCTTGCCATTTTCATCTCGGTTCATCCCAACGTCAATGACAACCGCACCTGGTTTCACAAAGTCAGCAGTCACAAACTTGGCACGACCGATTGCGACCACCAGAATATCTGCTTTAGCAGCCACCTTGGCAAGATTATGAGTCCGTGAGTGAGTCAAGGTTACTGTCGCATTTTTTGCCAACAGAAGCTGAGCCATGGGTTTTCCAACGATATTGGAACGACCGATAACGACCGCATTTTTACCTTCCAAGTCAATCCCGTATTCATGGAACATTTCCATAATCCCTGCAGGTGTAGAAGGAATCATGACTGGATGACCAGACCAGAGACGCCCCATGTTTAGAGGATGGAAACCATCCACATCCTTTTCTGGGTCAATGGCCAACAAAACTGCCTCTTCATCAATATGTTTTGGTAATGGTAACTGAACCAAAATCCCATGCCAAGCTGGATCTTGATTATATTTGGCAATCAAGTCTAACAATTCCGCTTGGGTAACGGTTTCTGGAACTCGCACAACTTCACTACGGAATCCCGCCGCAAGGGCAGAACGTTCCTTATTTCGAACGTAGACTTGGCTCGCAGGGTTGTCCCCAACCAAAATCACTACCAAACCAGGTACTAGCCCCGTTTTTTCCTTTAATCTTGCAGTCTTTTCAGCCAGCTGTCCTTGTAACTTAGCTGCTAGAGCCTTCCCATCTATAATCTGTGTCATATCACTTCTCTTTTCTTTCAAATATCTTCCATTATACCAAAAACTGCTAATCCCCTCTAACACTTCTTTCCTAGGCTATCTTATAGTTTCAAACTATAAGAAAAAGCTCAGTTCGAGCTTTTCATTCATCTATACTTTACATGTAAAGCTAGCTACAAATAGCTCCACAAAGCTAACTTATAAAACCTTACTCAAGAAGTCTTTAGTCCGTTGTTCTTGGGTTTGTTCAAAAATCTGTTCAGGTGTTCCGTCTTCAACAACCACACCGTCTGCCATAAAGATAACACGGTCTGCCACCTCACGGGCAAATCCCATCTCATGTGTTACGATAACCATAGTCATTCCTGACTTGGCTAGGTCTTGCATAACAGCCAACACTTCACCTACCATTTCAGGGTCCAGGGCTGAAGTTGGCTCGTCAAAGAGCAAAACATCTGGTTCCATAGCTAAACCACGCGCAATAGCAATCCGCTGTTGCTGACCACCTGACAAACTCTGTGGATAAGCAGTTGCCTTATCTGGCAAACCAACTTTTTCCAAAAGTTCCTGAGCTCTCTTCTCTGCAACTTCCTTGCTCTCACCTTTGGTCTTGATAGGAGACAAGGTGATATTTTCCATCACAGTCATATTAGGAAAGAGATTAAATTGTTGGAAAACCATGCCCATCTTCTCACGCATGGCAAACAGGTCATTCTTCTTGTCCGTAATATCAACTCCCTCAAAGATAACCTTCCCATTGGTTGCTTCTTCCAACAAATTCATAGAACGAAGCAAGGTAGATTTCCCGCTTCCCGAAGGACCGATGATAACGACAACTTCTCCACGTTTAATCTCGAGGTTGATGCCCTTCAATACTTCATTCTTTCCAAAGGATTTATGTAAATTTTCAATTTTTATCAAGGTTTCTGTCATTATTTCTTATCTCCTTGTCCCATACGTTTTTCAAAAGCTTTCAAGGCCACTGTCAAAATAGAGGTCATAATCAAGTAATAAAAGGCTGCAAATAAAAGTGGTGTTAAAGGTAGATAGGTTGTTGTAGAAACTGTTGTAGCTCCGTTCCACAACTCCATAACACCGATAGCTGATAAGAGGGAACTATCCTTGATAATGGTGATAAATTCGTTCCCCAATGCTGGCAAAATATTTTTGATTGCTTGTGGCAAAATCACATAACGCATGGCATTTTTAGGACGAATCCCTAGCGAATAAGCCGCCTCTAGCTGCCCCTTAGGAACCGCATTGATTCCGGCACGAACAGTCTCAGAAACATAAGCACCACTGTTCATAGAGATAATCAAAATCCCTGGAATCAAGCGAGAAAGATCAACACCCAAAATCCCAACTTGAATAGTCGGAGCATTGATATGCATAAGGGCAAAGGCAATCATAATCTGAACCATCATCGGCGTCCCACGGAAAATCCAAACGTACAAGTTGGCCAGCCAAACAAGCGGTTTAAACTTTGAACGTTGCCCAAAAGCCAAGACAACACCCAAAATGGTTCCCAAAAAGACAACACAGATAGAAATGAGAACCGTCACGACAGCCCCATAGTTAAAATAAGGTAAATACTTAGGTAAAAAAGAAAAATTCATAGTCACACTGCTTTCTAAAATAGAATACTGTATGATTATAACATGAATTGAATTAAAATTCAAACTTTTAATCCGATTTATTCAAAAAAACTTTAAGCTAGTAGAATTAGCGAGAAATCTTAGTTTTTTCTAGGCAAGTTGGCCTCCTTTATGGTAAAATAGTAACGATAAGAAATGAAGGAGAATCAAAATGGAATCACATTTGGTTAGAATCATCAACCGCCTTGAAGCAATGGCAAAAGACGGCGGAAATTTAAAACGTAATTTTGAACGCGAAGGAGTTGTTGTTGCAGAAGTTGCATACAGCCACGACGAAGAAAACGGCTCAATCTTCACCCTTCGTGATGTCGAAGCTCGCGAAACTTATACGTTTGATAGCATTGACTTGATTGCAATGGAGATTTACGAACTCCTTTACTAATACAAAACAAGCTGGGATTACACCCTGCATGTCTAACCAAAATCCTTTTTGTCTCACAAATAGGATTTTTTTATTCCCTAAAATCTCAAAAATTTTCATTGTAGCAACTTCTCAAAGCTGCAATCTTTTTACTTGATTTACACCCCAATCCTGTTATAATGAGAGTATAGAAATTTGACTATTATTGACCTTTTGACAATTCAAGCTAAAGAAAGAAATGAGGTAGATGTATGCTTTGTCAAAACTGTAAAATCAATGACTCAACGATTCATCTTTATACCAATCTCAATGGAAAGCAAAAACAAATTGACCTCTGTCAAAACTGTTATAAGATTATCAAAACAGATCCTAACAATAGCCTCTTTAAAGGTATTACGGATCTGAACAATCGTGACTTTGATCCCTTTGGTGATTTCTTCAATGACCTAAACAATTTTAGACCTTCTAACAACACTCCACCGACTCTCCCAACCCAATCAGGTGGAGGTTACGGTGGAAATGGCGGTTATGGTTCCCAAAATCGTGGACCTGCTCAAACTCCTCCACCAAGCCAAGAAAAAGGCCTGCTGGAAGAATTTGGTATCAACGTAACTGAAATTGCCCGTCGTGGAGATATTGACCCCGTTATTGGGCGCGACGATGAGATTATCCGTGTCATCGAAATTCTCAATCGCAGAACCAAGAATAATCCTGTTCTTATCGGTGAACCTGGTGTCGGAAAAACTGCCGTTGTCGAAGGTCTAGCTCAGAAAATCGTTGATGGCGACGTTCCACATAAACTACAAGGCAAACAGGTCATCCGTCTTGATGTAGTTAGCCTGGTCCAAGGAACAGGTATCCGTGGACAATTTGAAGAACGCATGCAAAAACTCATGGAAGAAATTCGCAAACGTGAGGACATCATTCTCTTTATCGATGAAATCCATGAAATAGTCGGTGCGGGTTCTGCGGGCGATGGCAATATGGATGCAGGAAATATCCTCAAGCCAGCCCTTGCTCGTGGGGAACTGCAACTGGTCGGCGCTACTACCCTCAATGAATACCGTATCATTGAAAAGGATGCAGCCTTAGAGCGCCGTATGCAACCAGTTAAGGTCGATGAACCAACAGTGGAGGAAACAATTACTATCCTCAAAGGAATTCAAAAGAAATACGAAGACTACCACCACGTTCAGTATACCGATGCTGCAATTGAAGCAGCTGCAACTCTGTCCAATCGCTACATCCAAGATCGCTTCTTGCCTGACAAGGCCATTGACCTCCTAGATGAAGCTGGTTCTAAGATGAACTTGACCTTGAATTTTGTGGATCCTAAAGTAATTGATCAACGCTTGATTGAGGCTGAAAATCTTAAATCTCAAGCTACACGAGAGGAAGATTTTGAGAAGGCCGCCTACTTCCGCGACCAGATTGCCAAGTATAAGGAAATGCAAAAGAAAAAGGTCACAGACCAGGATACTCCTATCATCAGTGAAAAAACCATTGAGCACATTATCGAGCAGAAAACCAATATCCCTGTTGGTGATTTAAAAGAGAAAGAACAATCTCAACTCATCCATCTAGCCGAAGACCTCAAGTCTCATGTTATTGGGCAAGACGATGCTGTCGATAAGATTGCCAAGGCCATTCGCCGTAATCGTGTCGGACTTGGGACCCCTAATCGTCCAATCGGAAGCTTCCTCTTCGTCGGACCAACTGGTGTCGGTAAGACAGAACTTTCCAAACAACTAGCTATCGAACTCTTTGGTTCTGCTGACAGCATGATTCGCTTTGACATGAGTGAATACATGGAAAAACACAGTGTAGCTAAGTTGGTCGGCGCCCCTCCAGGTTATGTTGGCTACGATGAGGCTGGGCAATTAACTGAAAAAGTCCGCCGTAATCCCTACTCACTTATCCTCTTGGATGAAGTGGAAAAAGCCCATCCAGATGTTATGCACATGTTTCTACAAGTCTTAGACGATGGTCGTTTGACAGATGGGCAAGGACGTACCGTCAGCTTCAAGGATGCCATCATCATCATGACTTCAAATGCAGGTACAGGTAAGGCCGAAGCCAGCGTTGGTTTCGGGGCAGCTCGCGAAGGACGTACCAACTCTATTCTTGGTGAACTCGGTAACTTCTTTAGCCCAGAGTTTATGAACCGTTTTGATGGTATTATCGAATTTAAGGCTCTCAGCAAAGATAACCTCCTTCAGATTGTCGAGCTCATGCTAGCAGATGTTAACAAGCGCCTTTCTAGCAACAACATTCATTTGGATGTAACTGACAAGGTCAAGGAAAAATTGGTTGACCTCGGTTATGATCCAAAAATGGGGGCGCGCCCACTTCGTCGTACTATTCAAGACTATATTGAGGACGCAATCACTGACTACTACCTTGAAAATCCAAGCGAAAAAGACCTCAAGGCAGTGATGACCAGCAAGGGTAACATTCAAATCAAATCTGCCAAAAAAGCTGAAGTAAAGACTTCTGAAAAAGAAGTATAAATCCTATAGAAAAGGAGTAGAAAATGAAATTTTTCTGCTTCTTTTTTACTAAAATAACTGTAATTTCTTGACAGCTTGCCCTTTGTCCATTATGATAATAATAACGATACTAGATAATGAGGAAAATGCAATGGCAAACCCAACTTTCGGAGAAAAGAAAGCAAATACAGACTATGTGTCACGCTATGGCGTATATGCAGTTATCCCTGATGCTGAACAAAAACAAATTGTTCTTGTTCAAGCACCTAATGGCGCTTGGTTCTTACCTGGTGGTGAAATTGAAGCAGGTGAAAATCATCAAGAAGCCCTAAAACGTGAATTGATTGAAGAGCTTGGCTTCACAGCTGAAATTGGTGCCTATTACGGACAAGCTGACGAATATTTCTACTCTCGTCATCGTGACACCTACTACTACAATCCTGCCTACCTCTATGAAGCGACTTCTTTCAAAGAAGTGCAAAAGCCACTAGAAGACTTTAATCATATCGCCTGGTTCCCTATTGACGAGGCTATTGAAAATCTCAAACGTGGTAGCCATAAATGGGCAATCCAATCTTGGAAAAAACAGCATAAGATTGACTAAATCAAGCTACTTTATTCAAAAAGTGCTATAATAGAATTAGAAAATCGGAGGAAATGTTATGAAGCTTATCAATACGACAAACTCACACTCGCAACTGGTAAAAAGCCAGCTAGAAAGTACAGATGCAACCCTTGTTGAGGTTTATTCTGCAGGTAATACAGATGTTATTTTTACCCAAGCTCCGCTTCACTATGAAATCCTCATCTCAAACAAACACCGCGCTATCCGCGAACCTGAAATCGAAGCCATTCAAGAATTTTTCTTGAAACGTAAAATTGATAAGGACTCTATTGATGAAGCCAATATCAAAACCCTCTATTCAGAAAAATTAATTGGAATTTCGATTCCAACCAAATAAAAAATTGGAGAGTTTAAAAAGCTTTTTGGACCTTATAGTAGAAAACGAGGTTCTAACTTGCTTTTTGGATCATCTCCAATTTTTTATCTTGAAATCTTATCATACAAGATTTTATAGATAATTAAGGAGACAAACATGGGAGACATCATATATAGAGAGGCAAGAATTGAAGAAAGCGAAAAAATTGGAAAATTATTAGCCAATTCCTTTCTTGACTATCCCTTTTTAACAATTTTAAAAGACGATTTGAAGAAACCTGACTCCTATCCTGCTTTTGTAGAAATATTGCAAATTCTGCTTACTAGAGTCTATATTAAAAAAGGAAACTGTTTAGTTGCGGAACAAGATGGAGAATTACTAGCAGTTGCCCTTTTGCAACAAAAGGATTTCTGTATACTATCCTATCTACGAAATGGTGGAACAAACATTTTTCGCTACATTCGACCACAAAATCTCCTTAAATACTTTGACTTTGTAAAACGTTCTAAGAAGCATTTAGAACAATCAGGAGAGTTTGATTGGTATTTGATGGCTTTAGCTGTCAATATAGAAAGTAAGGGACAGGGAATAGGCAGTACTTTTCTGACACAAGGGATTGAACCCTATGTTAAATCAAAAGGCTGTAAGAACTTGGGTCTCATAACTAATACAGCTAGAAATGCCTCATTCTACGAAAAAAACGATTATATTCTACTAGAATTTATGGATTTAAAATACGGATCAAGATCAATTGGTAACTGGGCTTTTTTAAAAACAATGAATAAATAAAAAAGATTTGGTTCTGCTTCTCACAGAACCAAATCTTTTTTATTATATTAGAAACGAATAGTCTCACGTGTCTTTTCGTATGAAGTCACAAAACGGTTAGTTACACCAGGTTCTGCAACTTCCAAAGCTTGCGAAATCTTATCAAATGAAGCATGGTAATCAAATTCTTTTTCAAAAATTTCTAATGATTCATTAAAGGCTTCTTGAATTCGTTCATCAAATGAGCGGTAACGGTTCGAATACTGTAGTAATTGTTCTGTCAACGTTGCATATTGAACAATATTATAAGTTTCTTCTTCAAGTTCTTCCATATCATTTGTTGTAATTTCGAGCATCCGGTTCACAGCTTCGATATTGACCCGAGCTTCTTCTAGTTCAGCCATCAACTCTTCAGTATTGTTACTTGCTGTAAAGAACAACTGTAAGAAATTCTGAGGAATACCTGGAAGATTGCGTTTTTCCATATATCTCTTAATTGTGTGAAGACGATTAACATAAACATTTGCCTTTTGGCGAGCATTGATATCATCTTTTTCAATCTGAGCAAGACGTTGACTAACTGCAACTTGTTCATCTTCAATTTCTTTCAAAGTCGCTTGTAAGTTTTCTAAACGTTCTTCAAGCAATGAATAAGGCTCAGAATGTTCCTCTTGTTCAGAAGTTAACTCCAATACTGATTCTTCCAAAGACTCTAACTCAGCTTGTAATCTGTGAACATGACTAACATCCGTTTCAGATAGTAGGTAATTGTTACTCAATCGTTGAATATCTTCCACTAAAACAGCATTACTATCTTTCATGTGTTTCAAATATGTAGGAAGTGTTGCAACTAAACCTTCTACTACTTTTTGAGCAGCGATTTCTCGTGTAAAGATATCATAGAGTGCATTGATTTCTTCTTGAACTTGAGTATTTTCATACTCAGCATTATCCAACTCTAATTGTGCAATATTTTCGTGGTTTTTCTTCAAAGCTTCATAAAGCAATTGGAAGCGAGATTCAATATCCGTTTCAGCAAAATGATAGTTAGCATCTAAAAGCTTACGGTAACCATCCTCCAAATCTTCCAATTGATCAGGTAACTCTTTAGATAATGTTTTTACAATCGCTGGCAAGCGGTCAACAATATGACTCAAAGCTAAGATATGGTTTTCAGCATTGTCCAAAATCACAGCAGCTTCTACTGGGTCACCTGAAGTGTTTAAAGTAACAAACTGAGAAAACTCTGATTGGATATTTTCCAATTGTTTCTCAATTTCAGATAAACCTTGGCCATATTCTTCAGAATGATCAGCCACTCGGTGTTGCAACTCTTCAAACAAGTCCAAGGTATGCAGAACACGTCCACTATTTTTAGACTCTTGTTTTTCCAAATCTGCCAAGGCATTACGAATTGCCGCAATATCTTCTTCAATCAAGGTAATTTGACTCTCGATTTGGTCAATTTGATGACTGGCCTTGAAAAAACGGAATGAGTTGTTATAGCCTTCTGCCTCAAAAAGATTATTTTCGATATCGGCAAAAGAGTTAAGAGATAGATCAACCCATTTTTGGTTCCATTCACGGAAAGTCACTTGACTTTGTCCAATCAAGTGCATATTTTTTACAGCTTCGACTTCATCATTAACCGGAAGATTGTACAGCTCTTCTTTTTTCTCTTCTAAAATTGCTAATTTACTTTCATTGCGTTTCCGTACATAAATTGCTATAGCATATGAAATCAGCAATATAATTGCAATTGCAATTATAAGATATACTACTAGACTACCAGACATATTAAACTCCTTTTTAACTTGAAACAATCGTAATGATTATATCATATTTTTTAGACCAAGGGAACTACTTCTCCCGATTTTTTAGACATCAAGTGTACTATAGACGGCATTTTCTTCGATAAATTCACGACGAGGCTCTACTCGATCCCCCATCAACATATCAAAGATTTTATCTGCTTCTGCAGCATCATCCACAGAAACTCTAGCCATCAAGCGGTGTTCTGGATCCATGGTTGTTTCCCACAATTGGTGGTCGTCCATTTCACCTAGCCCCTTATAACGCTGAATGGTCGGTTTGGTACGACCTTCACTATAACGGGCTAAAGCTTCTTGGAGTTTGATTTCTTGATCTGCACCTGGCTGGATGTATTCTTTAATCTCGCTTCCAACCTTGACACCATAGATTGGTGGTTGGGCAATATAAACATAACCAGCTTCTAGGATTGGTTTCATATAACGATAAATCAAAGTTAAAAGAAGGGTACGAATGTGGGCTCCATCGACATCGGCATCGGTCATCAAAACGAGTTTTTGGTAACGAGCTTTTGAAACATCAAATTCTGCGCCAAATCCTGTTCCCATCGCGGTGAAAAGACTACGAATTTCTTCATTAGCAAGAATCTTATCCATACTTGCCTTTTCAACGTTCAAAATCTTACCGCGAATTGGAAGGATAGCCTGGAATTCACGGTTACGACCAGATTTGGCTGATCCACCAGCTGAGTCTCCTTCGACGATGAAGAGTTCCGTTTCAGCAGGGTTGTTAGAAGAACAGTCTGCTAGTTTCCCTGGGAGGTTGGAAATTTCCAAACCAGATTTTTTACGAGTGACTTCACGCGCACGCTTAGCAGCCACGCGAGCTTTAGCAGCCAAAATTCCTTTTTCAACGATACGTTTGGCAATCTGTGGATTTTCCATGAGGAAATCAGAGAAAGCATCACTGAAAAGGCGATTGGTAATCTTAACCACTTCGCTATTTCCCAGTTTGGTCTTGGTTTGTCCTTCAAACTGTGGATTTGGGTGTTTAACTGAGATAACTGCAGTTAATCCTTCGCGGACATCTTCCCCTGTTAAGTTGTCTTCATTGTCTTTAAGCAACTTATTCTTACGAGCATAATCGTTGATAACACGTGTCAAGGCTGTACGGAAACCTTGTTCATGCGTTCCACCTTCATGGGTATGAATATTGTTTGCGAAACTCATGACATTTTCATGGTAACCCGTTGTGTACTGCATGGCTACTTCAACCGTGATATCATCCATCTCACCGTCTGTGTAAATTGGTGTATCAAAGATTACATCCTTGTTCTCATTGATATATTCAACGTAGCTAGCAATCCCACCCTCATAATGGTAATGCTTGGTTTGTTCCAAACCTTCACGCTTATCTGTGATTGAAATTTGAAGACCACGATTTAAAAAGGCTAACTCTTGAATTCGTTTATTTAATTTATCGAAGTCAAATGTTGTTGTTTCAGTGAAGATTTCTGGGTCCGGTGTGAAGTGAACTGTTGTTCCCGTTTTATCCGTATCTCCAACCACCTCAAGGTCTGCAACAACATGACCACGACGGTATTCTTGATAATGAATCTTCCCGTTTTTGTGGACATGAACGTCTAATTGAGTGGAAAGGGCATTAACTACTGAAGATCCCACTCCGTGAAGACCACCTGAGACCTTGTATCCGCCACCGCCAAACTTTCCTCCAGCGTGCAGGACAGTAAAGACGGTCTCAACGGCAGGTCGACCTGTTTTTTCCTGAATATCTACTGGGATACCACGCCCATCATCGACAACAGTAATCGAATTGTCTGGCTCAATAAAAACTTGAATATGGCTGGCAAATCCTGCCAAGGCCTCATCAATTGAGTTATCAACAATTTCCCAGACTAGATGGTGAAGACCTTCTTTTGAGGTTGATCCGATATACATCCCTGGACGCATACGAACAGCCTCTAAGCCCTCTAAAACTTGAATTTGACTGGCATCATAATCCTGTGCCTGCAGATTTTTGATTTCTTCTGTCATCTTATTCCTTTTTCTTACATGTCTAATACTTGTCTTAAATTCACGATACTGGTTAACAAGTGGGTAGCTAGTCCAGCAGCTTGCCCTGCTTCAATATCAATCGGCCGATCACCAATGACTAAGCCAGAGCTAATCTGATACTTTTCTCTTAAATAAATCATGGACTCAGGATCTGGTTTTCTCTTAAAACCTGAGCTAGAAGTCACCACTTCTGTAAAGTAGGTTGCTATAGAGGTTTTTTCTAAAATTTCCAAGACCTGATCATTTCGATGAGAGACCAGAAAATGACGCCCACCTTGATTTGAAATGTCTTCCAATAAGTCAGAAACTCCTTCAAATAAAATAGGGTGTTCAAGCTCTCTGGCTTCATTTTCCTTGTACTTTTCTAAAAAATGTTCTAAGTTGGGAGCGAAAGTCTCAATCGCAAAATCAGTAGAAACCTTTAAAGCTTGATAGACTCTGTCATGATCTTGTGTGATACCATACAGCGCTAATGTTTCAACAAATGCAGCTGTTGAAGTTTCATAATTATCCAGTAAAGTTCCACCTAAATCCCAGATATAATCGTGATATTTCATAGCTTTCATTATACCATTTTTTCGTTAAAAAAGCGATGATTTCCCTGAGTTTTCCACATAAAAAAACGAGAGGTTAACTCCCGTTTTACTGATTTTTACCAAAAACATCTCGATAGAGCATTCCGGTTCGTAAACCCTCTGCATCTCCGCCTAGTTGCTCCACCAACTCATAGGCAAAGGCAAGAGCTGTCGAGGGACCTCGACTGGTTGTCAAATGACCATCTACCACTACTGTTTCCTTGACGTATTGCCCATCAAGGATTTGCTCTTGAACACCGTCATAACAAGTGTACTGCTTGTTTTTTAATACTCCTGCTTGATTGAGGGCAATCGGCGCCGCACAAATGGCTGCCAGTTTCTTTCCTTCTTGCTCGAAGCTTTGCAATTCTTGAATCAAGGACTGGTTGTCACGCAAATGTGCAGAACCTGGCATCCCTCCAGGAAGGACAATCATGTCATAGTCTGATAAATCACCATCAAAGACACGATCTGCTCTGACTTGGATTGCATGCGAACCTGTCACTTGCTCTTCAAATCCTACCATATCACAAGTAATTTTTGCACGACGCAAAACATCCACAACTGTCAAAGCTTCAATTTCTTCAAAGCCCTGAGCTAACATAACTGCTACTTTAACCATGATTTTCTCCTTATTTGATTTGTTTTAATACAACCTTTTTCCGCTTGAATCGGACTTTTCCGCTCTTTTCTTCAGCTAAGTTTGTCTGGTAACTCATCGATAAAAGCAAGCCAATACCAATCAAGTTACTGATAATAGCCGATCCACCTTGAGAAATGAACGGTAAGGGGATCCCAGTCAAGGGAAGCAATCCAGTAACGGCACCGATATTCTCAAAAATGTGGAAGAGCAACATCATAATCAAACCTGTGGAAATATAGGTGTAGAACTGGTTGTTTGATTTAAGAGTAATCTTTAACATACGGTAAATCAGCATGAGATAAAGAGCAATAACAAGAACAGAGCCAATAAAGCCAAAATCTTCTGCAATGACCGTGAAAATCATATCCGACTCTCGAACTGGGATAAGCAAATTAGAAGCATTAAAACCTTGACCAAATAAGCCACCACTCCCAATCGCGATTTGCCCTTGAGCCTGCTGGTAAGTGGTAGTTTGGGCAAAGTCAAATGGATTGAGCCAAGCCAAAATACGGTTGATTTGGTAGGTCGGCATTCCCAGTTGATGGAGAAAAGCCCGACCGTCCTTACTGATAAAAATGGCTAAGAATCCAGCAACTCCTGTTACAGCAGTCACAAATACTGGAATAATAATTTTCCAAGAAACTCCTGATAGCAAGACGATTCCTGAGAAAATAGCCACAAAAACCAAGGCCGTCCCCAAGTCACTTTGAAGTGCTAAAAGAACTAGGACTGGAATGGTAAAGAGAATCATCCAGAAAATCAATAAGAAGTCCAGCAGAACTGTACGTCTCCATTCCTTATGTTTTTTGGTAAACTGGACAATGACACGAGCCAACATGAGGATATAGGATATCTTCATAAATTCTGACGGCTGGAACAAGGTAACACCATTTACCGATACCCAGTTTTTGGCACCTGTTGATGCAACTAAGCTTGGATTATAAAAGACAATCGGCAAGACCATGAGTCCCAAGCCTAAAATATACAGAAAGGGGGTCACTTTCCAAAGAAATTCTGTATTAAAGAGCATGACGATAAAACCAATCACAAGCCCCAAGGCAATCCAGGCGACCTGCTGCCCTAAAATGGGCAGAATATTGTTTGGATAATCATGACTAACGGCTATGTAGATAGCCACTACGCCAATAACCAGTAGAAAAAATACTGGCAAGAGCAAACTATAATCGACTCTAGAGTCGAGAGAACGTTTCATATATACTAACCTTATACTTTCATACTATACTATTTATCAAAGCTCATTTAAAAATTCATCAATAGTCTCATCAACTTCGGATTGAGAGACGGTTTTAACAGTCGCTTCTTTTGCTAGAGATGCTACTATTTGTTTGCCATATCGCTTTCCGACAATTCTCCTATCCAAAATGAGAGTTAAGGAACGTTGGTGTTCGCGTCTCATACTTCTTCCCAAAGCCTGTTTTAAACGAATAATAGCCATTGGCAACTGATAATCATAAAAGGCATTTTTTCCTTCTTGAATCAATTCCTGATTGATTTTTTTCGTCAAGGGCTCTTGAGGATTTTGGAAAGGAAGTCTTGGTACAACTTGAATCACAAAAGGATGGCTTGAAAAATCCACTCCCTCCCAGAAACTTGCTGCACCAAGCAGGATTTTTTGTTCCCCTTTTTCAAAGCGTTTCTTCAGTTGATGAACATCGCCATTTTTATACTGGGCCAAATGGCTAACTGGAAGTAAATCCGATACTGCTAGAAGCATGTCTTTAGCGGTAAAGAGAACCAAAATCGGTTGCTGGAAAGCTTGAACATCCATAAGCAAATCAGCTACCTCTTTGGCATAGACTTCTAAGGAAGTTTCTGTCACCAGAGGGAAATCTTTGACCAAGACCACTTCTTGGTCCTGTTTTCTACGAGCTTCAATCTTGACAAATTTGGCTTCAGGATAGCCTAAAAGGTCGGCCAAAGAAACTCTCTGACTAATCTCAAGAGTAGCCGATACACCCAAGACTTGGCATGAATTAGGTACTAAAGAGGACAGAAGAATACGTCCTGATTTCGTAGAAGAAATCTGAATTTTCTTTTGACTCGTTTCAGTTGCTTCAAGCCAGTAATCTCGTTCAGCTGTAAAATAGCGAACCAAATCCTCAAAGCCTTCTACTTCTAATTCTGAAAAATACTGGTGTAGATTGGCAAGAGAATCTAAGATATTTTTCTTAGATTTCCCAGACTGAAATTGTTCAATCAAGTAGAGGCACTCAAAGCGAATACTTTCTAGTATTCGTTGCTGGACCTTATTTTTCTCGTCCAGCAAAGCCTTATCAAGCAAATCGATAATAGACTGGATATCGTGAGTCTGTTGAAGCAGATTTTCTAGGGCCAACAAAACTTTTTGGACTTCATCAATAATCAATAAACGGTCACTGACAAATTCAGGATTATCTTCAAGTCTGGTTACAAGATAGGCATGATTGGTTACTAAAAGCTTGCAGGTTTGTGCATTTTCTTGACTACGTTTCCAGAAATCTTCCGTCACAAATAAGCTCTGGGATGATAAATTCCCGTCATGACGAAGGCCTGCTAGAAAATGTTGGTAACGGTAAAGTTGCCCGATTTCATCCAAATCTCCTGTCTCTGTCTCTGTCAGCCAGACCAAGAGTTGCATTTTAAAGCGTCTAAATAAGCGATTTTCATCATTTTCCTGCAAGGAACGATAAAAGGCATCCAACTTCAGATAATTGTGTGGTCCCTTTAAACTATGAATATCTATATGGAACACTTCATTGAGACGTTTACCTTCTTCTTCCATGATTTGATTTTGAAGAATCTTTGTCGGAACACTAAGGACAATTTGTCGCTCTTTCATTTGAGATAAAGCGGGCAAGAGATAGCCATAGGTTTTCCCAATCCCTGTCGGTGCTTGAATTAATGAGACAGGCTCATCTTTCAATAGCAAGCCAACCTCTTTAGCAAAACTTTCTTGCTCCTCCCTCACTTCAAGATTCAATAGAGAAATATTTTTAGAAAAATCTTGAGATAGTTTTCGTGGCTCATTGGGAGCTGCAAGTTTCTTGAAATATAGTCCTTGAACTTCGACCAAGTCTAGTGAACTCAGGATAGATTGGCTGCGATAAATTTCTTCAATAACCAGGTAGGACTCGTATAGGAGGTCATCAGCCATTTCCAGCAAGCGTTCCAAGAGTCCTTTAGGAAGCTGGGCCATCTTTTTTCGTAGAAATAAGAGTAATTCCGCAGTAGCTTGGGCATCTGAAAGGGCTGTGTGAGCGTGTTTTAGAGGAATTCCTAATTCTCGACACAATATCGGCAAACTATATTTTTCCAGTTTAGGAAAAAAGACCTGAGCCAATTCGACCGTGTCAACACGAGGATTTCTTAGTTCATAGCCTTCAAAAAATAAATTTTCCGCCAAGAGATTGGCATCAAACTGAACATTATGGGCTACAAAAATCCCATCCTCCACCAAGTCAAAGATTTTTCTAGCAACTTGCGAAAAATCAGGTGCTTGCGCCAGACGTTGGTCTGTCAATCCTGTCAGTTCTTTTATATGAGCATCCAAGGGTTCATGTGGATTGACATCTGTCGTATAGTGATCGACGATTTTTCCATCCTCAATCACGACAATTCCCACTTGGATAATTTTAGCCTTACTACCTGTGCTAGTTGCCTCTAAATCCACCACAACATAGCGATTACCAATCGTTTTCATTATAAAAAATTATACCAAAAAAAGGGCCATTTGGCACCTGCAAACATGGGATAATTTTCAAACTCGAGAAGGTTACTTGTATTAAAAATTCCAGCAAACAGAGCATCCTAGCCTACTAATTCTTTGAAAATATTGGAGAATAAGAAAAATTGAGAGAAGAAATGTTTGCATCTTCCTTCTCTCAACGAATCATTTACTTTATTTAACCATGTCAGGATCGTAGTCATAAAATCCTGTATCAAGGAAACGGTTTTTAGGGTGAAGTTTACGAACTTCTTCATCCAGCAAGAAGGCTTGGTCATGGCTAAAGTTACCCTCTTGAATCAAGCTACGCGCTTGGATAAAGAGTTTTGCAATCTCAACAAAGTTCTGACCAGGTGTATAGAGACCTTCTAGTTTCCAGTGAGTAAAGCCATGTTCCACCAATTCTGTCAATTTGGTCATCAAATCAAGGTCATTGTTGGCAAAGATGTGGGTCCCATGATTGTCTTCAAAAATGGAATAGTGGCTCTCTGGGTCACTTGGCTCAGCCAAGAAGAGGTCACGCTTGCGCGTCTTTTCGTCATCGATATGTGTAAAGTTATAATAGTTTTGCAAGAGAGGACGCTTAGAATGGTGAATAACGCTAGCTCCGTAAACCAAAACTTCAGCAGGAATTTCCAAAATCTCTGGCATTTTGAAGAGTTCAGCAGATGGAATTTCACGCGCCAAAACAGCCTCAGATGCGCCAGCCTTTTGTCCCCAGAAGTTAATCTGGCGACTGCTTGTCACCATAGTTGAAGCATCATAGATGGTCTTAAAGGAATAACCATCGCGGTTGACAACGTAAAAGACACCTGCATCCCCAATCGTAATGTAGTCTGTCTTGATTTCTTCCAAGAAATCAAGGAATGGCTTGATACGATCCATCATGTCTTGGTGCATGAGAGCATTAACCGCAACGATCAATTCCTTACCAGCATCATGAACCAACTTAGCGATTTCACGCAATTGGTCATAACTAAAGGTCGTTGGCAGACGAAGGCCAAAATCTTTCTCACCGACATAGATACGGTCTACGCCAGCTTCGAGCAGTTGTTTAACTTGTTCAATACTTTCAGCAGTTGCTGTAATGATAATCTTTTCCATAAGAAAAATTATACCATATTTCTGGAAAATCAGCCATTCTTTAAAAATGAAAAGGTACTTTATTCTTTTTGTAACCTTTCTGTAATAATTCTCTGCTGAAAAAATGATAAAATAGGTATGTACTGTTAAGGAGAGAATAATGCCCGTAAGAAAATTACAATCCTATGAGGTAGACTATCAAGAAGAGTTAAACCAGCAGGTTCCTCGCTATCAAGATTATACACCTGAAGCGCAGTCTGATGCCAATCTCAAGGAAATCCTATTTTTTGTTAATATCGCTGTTTTTTGTATCTGTATTGCTATCTTTAGTTTTATCTTTTTAGCATTAAAATTATCAACTGCTCTTGCCTTTGCTGCAGCAATCGGATCCAGCTTACTTGTTTTAAAAGTCCAACGCTCTATTATCAAACGAAAACGTAGAAGATAAATCCAAAATATCGCCCCATCTGGAGCGATATTTTTATTTTTTCTTTTTAGATGGTGTGTGGATGGCTATTTTCACTTCAAAGATTGTTCCCTTGGGTTTATTATCTTTCACAGTAATGGTTCCTTTTAAGGCATCTACAATTTGCTTGGCCAGAGATAATCCTAAACCAAAACCACCTTTTTGACGGGTTCTAGCCTTGTCTACTCGATAAAAACGGTCAAAAATTTTCTTCTTATCTTCTGCGGAAATACCAACTCCGTTATCAGAAACAAGTAAATACAGATTTCGATCGGTCGCTGAAATCATAAAATCAATTTCACCATCCTCCTCTGTATATTTGATGGCATTATCAAATAGGATGGTCATCAGTTGTTTTAAAAGAAGCTGATCTGTGACGATCGTTCGATGGATGCGATTTTCAAAACGGAAGACACGGTCATTTTCCGAAGCAATCATCTCATAGTTTGTGAAAGTCGTATTGAAAAAACTGGTTGGAACTTCTGCAAGTTCCGGCTTAATCCCATCATCTCTACGAGCCAAATTCAACAAGTTCGTCGTCAAAAAACGCATATTTCGGACTTCTTCCAAACTCGATGCAATGCTTTCACTCACATCCATAATGGTAGCTTCCGGCTTACGAAAAAGAGTCTCTAAGCGATTTTGCAAAACTGCAAGTGGAGTTCGTAACTCATGACTGGCATTTTCCACAAAGGACTGTTGCTTCTGCATGCTCTCAAGCAGGGGCCGAACACTGACCCTAGCTAGATAGAGACTGGCAACTAAAGACAGAATCCAGAAACTTGCCATCACAACCACAATCAATTGCTCATGCTTTTGACTGGCCTGCTCCAACTGACTGGTATTAATCAAGACAGCCGCATACTTGATATTGGTTGAAACCGAACTAATATTGGTTTCCATCAATATCATGCGATAGATTTCTTCCTGTCCATAACTATTAAAAACCTGAATCTGATAGATATGGCCTAGTTCTTTCTTCTCTAACTTAATCTTATCCAAGCCCAAAAATCGATTTCCAGAAAGGAGCTGGGTAAAATTCTTATCAAAAAGAATAACCTCCGTATTGGAGCTTACATTGGGTTTTACCTCAGCCTTGCTAGTATCTGTAGCGGCATTCTCTAAATCTTTAATCTCTTCTGTTGCCCTATTTACTGCCAGCTGAATAACTGCCTGAGGATTGTTACTCAAACCATGGAGCGTATCATCCACCGAAGTATAGAGACTCGAGTGCATGACCTGTAAAATAATCAAGGTCATGGTGGAGAAAATCAGAGTGAAGACACCAAAGTTGCGGATAAAATAACTAAAGTCATCCGCATACCATGTTTTTTTTAGTTTACTGAACATCTTTTAAAATATACCCAACACTGCGCAAGGTTTGCAAATTCTCTGCAAAAGTGGTTCCTTTTAATTTCTTACGGACTTTTGAAACATAGACTTCGACAACCGAAATCGTTGTATCACTATCAAATCCCCATAAACGATCAAAAATCTGAGTCTTGGGCAAAATAACATTTTGATTTTGCAGGAAATAAACTAATAAATCAAACTCTTTGCCCAGCAATTCGACAGGAGTATCTTCAACCTTAACGGTATTTGTTGACAAATTAACTACAATATTTCCATAAGATAAGGTGTTTTCATTAAATTTACCTGAACGTTTGAGAAGGGCTTGAATCCGCATTTTGAGTTCTTCTAGGTAGAAAGGTTTAGTCAGATAATCATCTGCTCCCAATTCAAATCCATGTCCCTTGTCATCCAAACTTTCCTTGGCAGTCATGATCAGAACTGGTGTCGTAATTCCTTTTTCACGCAATTCTTTCAAGACTTGGAAGCCATTTTTTTCAGGCAACATCAAATCGAGCAAAATCAAATCATAGACTCCACTCTCAGCTTCGTAGAGACCTTCTTCCCCATCAAATACCTGCATAACATTCGCAAAATCGTCTAAAAAGTCAAATACTGAATTTGACAGACCTAGGTCATCCTCAACCAATAAGATTTTTATCATGAGAAACTCCTCCTTATTAAAACCATTATACCAAATTTGCCTTAAAAAAAACTCAACTCTCTACATTTTACATGAGATAGCTGAGTTTTCTTTTTATTTTTGTCTTAATTATTTAGTTCCGTATTGAAGAACAACTGCTTCGACTGCAGCTTTTTCACGGTTAATCAAGTCAACACGCGCTGCAATTTCCTTGATTCCCATACCGATGTTACGGCTAAGAGCAAGGTCAGAAAGTTGTGGTTCAAAGAATTCCTTGTATTCCGCCAAGCGTTGCTGAGTCTTAAATACATGCGCTGGAAGGATAACAAAACTATCAAAGCTCATATCTCCTCCAAGGGCTGCCTTAATCCAAGCCCAGTTTTCACGAGCCCAAGACCATGCTGTTTCCTGAGTTGCTTGATGGCTTAAGAACTGGAAGTACCAAGCAGACAAGTCTTGTGGTTTGACCACAAATTTGTCCTTCCAAGCAGCAATCAAGTTTTGGATATTATCCGCATCTGTACTGTATGCAAGAGCTGCTGCCAACTGGCGTTTAAAGACAGCATCTGTTGCGTGAGTATAAGTATCAAGATAAAGTGCTAACAAGTCTTTAGTCTCATGATGTTTCATCTCATTGATCAGAACTTGTGAGCGAATAGCTGCTGGAAGTCCTGCAAGATTCTCCTTGTGAGCCGCGAAGATTTGGCTAGCGACTTGGCTAGCTTCTGCATCATTTGAGCGAATCATCATAGAAACAGCCAACTGACGAACCAATTCATCCTCATCTGATTCACCATCTTTAGCTTCAAAACCAAGACGGTCATAGTTGTGACGAGCCAATTTAGCAACCAAAGCTTTGAAGGCTCTTTCAGCTTCTGTTCCTTCATCGATAAAGCGCTCAAGGGCAGAAATTACTTGAGAAACAGCTGAAACGACAAGGTAAGATTCTTCTTTAGCAAGTTTATCAAGGACTGGAAGCAAGTCTGCATAAGAAATGTGCCCTGCTTCAGCAAGCAAACGACGTTCTTGAACGATCTGCAGTTTACTTGTGTTATCAAGCTCAACTAGGTCAGCAAGAACAGCTTCTAACAAGTCTCCTTGATAGTCTGTAATATAGTGGGCTGTATTTTCAGTGTTGAGACGAAGAGCTCCTTCATTTTCAGCTAGAAGCGCAGCATAGCCAGGAATTTCGATGCTTTCAGTTTCGAGAGTATCTGGTAGTCCTTTCCAGTTACTATTGAGTGGCACCACCCAGAGACGGTTCTTATCTTCGTGCTCACCGATGAAGAATTGTTTTTGTGAAATCTTCAAGACATCATTTTCAACTTTGACAGTGAGAACTGGGTAACCAGGCTGTTCCAACCAAGAATCCATAAAGGCTGCAACATCACGGCCTGATGCTTGACCAAGGGCATTCCAAAGGTCACGACCGATGGTATTTCCATATTGATGTTTTTCAAAGTAGGCATGCAAACCTTTAGCAAAATCAGCATCGCCGAGCCAACGACGAAGCATGTGCATGAGGCGACTTCCTTTGGCATAGACGATAGCTCCGTCAAAGAGCGTATTGATTTCATCTGGATGTTTAACTTCGACGTGGACAGACTGAACACCATCAGTCGCATCGCGTTCAAGAGCGTGAGGCACTCCACCTGTTTGGAAGTCTTCAAAAATATTCCAGCTTGGCTCAATGGCATCCACACAGACGTACTCCATCATGTTAGCGAAGCTTTCATTGAGCCAAAGGTCATCCCACCATTTCATAGTAACGAGGTTCCCAAACCATTGGTGAGCCAATTCATGGGCCACAACAAGGGCAACTTGTTGACGGCTAGCAAATGTTGAGTTCTCATCCACAACCAAGTAAACTTCACGGTAGGTCACAAGACCCCAGTTTTCCATAGCACCAGCTGAGAAGTCAGGAAGGGCGATATGGAGAGATTGAGGGATTGGGTACTTAACTCCATAGTAATCTTCGTAAAACTCGATGGAGCGAACGGCAATATCCAAAGAGAAATCAAGGTTAGAAAGTGGGTGAGCTTTGGTTGAGTAAACACCTACAAGGGTCCCATTTTTAGTTTTAGTGGTCACACCTTGCAAATCACCGGCGACAAAGGCTAACAAGTAAGAAGACATGCGAGGTGTTGTCTCAAACTTCCAGATACCTGTTTCCTTACGGTTTTCCACTTCGATTTCTGGCATGTTAGACAAGGCTAACTCACCTTCTGCTTGGTCAAAACGTAGAGCAAGATCAAAAGTTGCTTTGGCTTCTGGCTCATCCACACATGGGAAAGCTTCGCGTGCAAAATGGCTCTCAAATTGAGTAGACAAAACTTCCTTCTTGACTCCATCAACTGTGTAGTAAGATGGGTAAATCCCTGTCATGTTGTCTGTAATTCTTCCTGAGAAAGCGATAACCACTTCAACTTGACCTGCTTCAGCAAGTTCAATATGAAGGGCTTCATTGTCATGGTCAACTGTAAATGGGCGAGCTTGACCTGCAACTTCTACAGTGGCGATTTCCAAGTCTTTTTGGTGGAGGGAAATACGGTCACTCTGTGCTTGACCAGTGATAGTCACTTTCCCTGAAAAAGTCTTGGTCTCACGACTCAAGTCTAAAAATAAATCATAATGTTCAGGAACAAATTGCTTAATAAAATGTTCAACTGCTTGCATAGTTTTCTCCTATCTAAGTTTAAGAGCTAGAGCTCTTCTTCAAACAAACTTATTATATCATGTTTTGCTTAAGAAAAAAGGATTGGACGATGATTTACAAAACTTTCTTCCTTCTAATAGCCTACAGTGGGTAGACCTTGCGTAATTCTTCTAAAACAACCTTACTGTCAGGCGTAAAAGTTAGTCCTGCCTCTCTCAGCCACTCAGCGAAACAATCCTCATGAACCTGATGCCAATAGGCTAGGGTTTTGTCACCTTCTCCTTCCTTAAAGGCATGGTCAGCAGAAACTTGATTGAAGGGTTCAACAGAAACCTTTGTAATTTCGATAATGCAGACAGCTTGATTTTGACTGTCTAAAATGATGTCAAAGGTTCCTTCTCGCGGAAGGGATTCATCATCAATTGCATAAAGGTCATAGGCTGAAGCGGTTGCTGTCTTTTCACCTCTTAGAACTAAATCTGCCAAGAAATCGGCATCTACTCCAAAAGCCCAGGCATCGATTTCATCTCCGATAGAAGGATTGATTTCCTTGTATGCATTCCACATTTCTTGCTGTGTCATGGGTGCTCCTTTGTAATTTTTTACTTTCTTCTTTTATGTGTTTAAGATGGTCTGGATGGTCAATTTCTAAATCAAAAATCTCTGGAATAGAGCTGTAATGGAGGATGCATTCGATACCCATCTGATTCATTTTTTTTATGAAAGAAGTATTCAGATAGCCTGCTACAGCAAAATCAATCTTTTTCATCCTTGCTTTATCCTGCATCTGTCTCAACATATCTAACATTATTGGACTTTCCATATCATGCCATTGACTGTTTCTCACAGTCGCAAAAACAAAAGAAGTCAAATCATTCATTCCAACTACAATCTTTGAAATACCCGTTTCCAGTATGCTGTCTAAGTCAAAATACGCTGACGGTAATTCAATCATAGTGCCAATTTTCCCAGTAAAACCATGCTGACGCAATACTGTGATAGCTTGCTTTAACTGCTCAGCATCATTGACAAAAGGAAAAATAACAGACAGATTGGGATTGTTTTGATAAACTTCTGTAACGACATTTGCTTCAGCCTGAAATTCATTCGGACACGCCAGTAAACGCCTAGTTCCTCTATATCCAAATAAGGGATGCCCTTCGTCAAAAAACTCTTTAGTTCCCTCTAAACAATTGGCTTCTGTATTCGTTAATTCAGAAAAACGATACCAGATCTCCTCACCTGAGTACAAGGAACAGATAATATCTAGATAATCTTTTACAAATTGCTGACAACTTGCTAATATGATGTTTTGGTTGAGCTCTCTCAACAAGTATTCCCCACGAATCATTCCAATGTGGTGAAATAGTTGTGGGTAAACTTTTTCAAGAATTTTTTCTCCACTAAGAGCAAGTTGGTTTCTCATCATTCACCTTCCAATTCATATAGAAGGTCTTGTCCAATTCTGGAAATCCTAATAATTCAGACTTAACCTTCAAGACTAACGGCGATGCATTTTCTTCTGTGATCTCTTGAATATCCATCCAACTCCTCCTACTTCAAAGACCATCCGCCATCTATTGTCAGAATTTGTCCTTGCATGGCACTCGCTTTCCCACTTGCTAAGAAAAGGCTAATCTCTGCTATTTCCTCTGGCTCAATCCAGCGCTTGATTGGTGTTTCACTCGCCACCCAGTCTGCTAAGCCACCTGGTTCAAAGTCGTCAGCTGTCATAGCTGTCTTGACTGCTCCTGGAGCGATACCAAAGACCTGAATCCCAGTTTCAGCATAGTCTAGAGCCAACTGCTTGGTAAATCCAGCCAAGGCATGCTTAGATGAAGTATAGGCGTGACCACCACCTCCTGCTAGATTTGAAGCAATGGAACACATATTGATAATGAATCCTTTTTTATTCTCCAACATTTTGGTCAAATAATAGCGAGTCAACTCTACTGGAGTAACGTAGTTGATTTCAAAAATCTCTTGAATTTCCTGCGCTGATTGTTCCAACAGTGGTTTGTAATCATCCAAAACTCCGGCAGTATTGCACAAAATATCTACCTGAGGACACCAGTCAAAAATAGGCTCCAAGTCCAAGGTCAAATCTCTCTGAAAAAAGTGGAAATCACCCTCTAAGAGTGGATTTTCACCTTGGTCAACTCCATAAACTTGAAAGCCATTCTCTAAAAAGAGGCGAGCTTGTGCTAGGCCGATTCCTGAACTCACTCCCGTAATCAATACACGTTTAGTCATTCACTTCTACCCAATCTGTCGCCAAAACATCACAAGGTGTCGGACTCCACATGGAAAAGCCTTCTCCCTCCCCGGAAACGTTGATTAGGAAATAAGGTGTTACTTCAAGTGCAACCCCGTTTTGTTCAATGGTGTCAAAAAGTTGGACATAGTTTTCAGCACCTCCCCAACCAGTTCGTACATATTTTTTCTTAGCCTTTAACCCAGGTAGAATTTCTTCAAATGTCATGTTTTTCTCCTTTAATATCAATAATTCTCCCCTTCATTATAACAAAAAAACCGCTTTGAAACGGCTTTTTTGACTGTGATTTATTTAAATCTGCTTCTACTTACGGCAAATTATTCCCTGCTGCAAGATAAATTTCATACCATTCTTTTCTTGTTAAGCTAAAGTTTGCCGCTTGGCTAACTTCTCTCAAGTGCTTAGGATTTGTTGTACCTACGACTGCCTGCATTTTTGCTGGATAACGCAATATCCAAGAAATAGCAATAGTTGAAGAGGTTACTCCATATTTAGTAGCTAAACGATCAAGTACTTGATTTAAAGCTTGAAATTTCTCATTTCCAACAAAATTCCCTTTAAAATACCCAAATTGTAAGACAGACCATGCTTGAATAACCACATCGTGTAATTTGCAATATTCAAAAATGCTGCCATCTCGCATAGCTGCTTGACTATCTTCCATATTAACATGAAAACCTGATTCGAATCCTGGAGTAAAAGCCGCACTCAATTGTAGCTGATTAACAGCTAACGGCTGCTTGACATCTTTTTTAAGTAACTCCATCATCATAGGATTTTGATTAGAAACTCCAAAATTTCGAACCTTACCTTGTTTATAAAGGAGATCAAAGGCTTCTGCTACTTGGTCAGATTCCATCAAAGCATCTGGTCGATGAAGGAGCAAGCTATCTAGATGATCTATCTTCAATCTTTGCAAAATTCCGTCAACTGATTTTATAATATAGTCCTTAGAAAAATCAAAATAGGTAAATTCTTCAATGCGAATGCCACATTTTGACTGAATCCACATCTCTTCTCTTAAATCTGGACGATTTTTTAGGACAAGACCTAATAGTTCTTCACAACGACCACGACCATATATATCAGCCAAGTCGAAAGCATTGATTCCAACAGACAGTGCTGTTTCTACAAGCTCTTCAACTTCTTTTACAGACTTATCTTCTATTCTCATCATTCCGAGAACAATTTCTGATAATTCTTTGTCATCTTGACCAAGAGTTATGTATCTCATCAAATTTGTCTCCTTTAATTTCTAACATTCTTCCCTTCATTATAACAAAAAACCGCTTTGCAACGGCTTTTTGACTATATTTCACTCCATTTTATCTTCTTAAACCCACGGAACAAGAGAAAAATACCAATAAAAAGAACAGCTAAAGGAATGAATTTTGTAAGGAAAACATTTGAAATTCCCATCCACTTATAGTAACGAAGCAGAGAACCTACCACAAGATGGGCAACAATCATACTGACAAAGGGACGAAAGACCGCTTCTTTCCAATTCCAAATACTGATGACTAGAGAAAGCGTAAAAACAAGGAAACTATCCCAGGGAGCAGGAAGATAAAAGGCTCCTTCTTGTATGAAACTTCCCATTCCTACATATCCTAGAACGACTAGCAGAACAAGAATTCCAACGACAATATAAGTGCCAATTTTCATCTTAGGAGAATCTTGGACTAGCCCCCAACGTAAGATTGTGGCCACAAGTCCAAATCCAATCAGAAAAAGAAGAAGTTGCCCTAAAAATGTGAGCAAATTGACTGTTAAGAGAGAACCTTTAGAAAAATCACTTAGTAGTTGATAATAACGTAATACCGCTAGGACAAGAATTGGCGTCAAAAGGGACTCCTTGATAGAACTGCGAGGTGCTTCCTTGAGCATCTCTTTCATTAATTTTTTAGGATTCTTACCTAGATAATCCTCTGCACTCATTCCGTCTCGTTCTGCTTCTGAGAAATCTAACATCATCAAATAGATCTGCTCTCTGAGGTAGTCCTCATCATAGAGAAATCCAGCAAGATTAAAACTATCCCACAGTTCCTCAAAATACTTTTGATTCTCCTCAGAAAACTCATGTAGCAAAGCGCTTGTTTCTTCATAATACTTCATTTTCTTCATGGTTTACCCTCCATTCTTAATTCCTTCTACTTTTTGACTCAAATCGTCCCATTGTTGCCAAAAGACCGAGACACGATCTTCTCCTTCTTTCGTTAACGAAAAATACTTCCGATCTGGACCATCTGGCGACGGGCGCATGTCGCCTCTTATCCATTGATTTTTTTCTAACTTTTGCAACAAAGGATAAATAGTTCCTGGAACGATAGTATCAAATCCAGCCTCTCGCAAAGTCTGAACCAACTCATAACCATATCGCTCTTTTTGACCAATCATATCCAAGACACAACCTTCAAGAACACCTTTTAATAGTTGAGTTTCTTTCATCCCTTCTCCCTTCTAATCTATTTGGTAATACCTACTAGTGACTTCATCTATAATATACCACTTTCACACTAGTTTGTAAAGCATAATAGTTAAATAAAAAACAGAACTAGCATGAACTAGTCCTGTATACTTTTACCCAATCACACTTCCATTCGGTACAGCTGAGTCAACTGTGAGAAGGGTTAATTTTCCATCATGTTCAGCTGATAGGATCATACCTTGACTGACATATTTCTTCATCATCTTACGAGGTTTGAGATTGGCAACGATTTGAACTTTCTTGCCGACCAATTCTTGTTCATTTGGATAGTATTTTGCAATTCCTGAGAGGATTTGACGGTCTTGACCATCACCAGCATCCAAGCGGAATTGGAGCAACTTATCTGAACCTTCTACTTTAGACACTTCTTTGACTTCTGCGACACGGATTTCCACCTTATCAAAGTCTTCAAACTTGATTTCTTCCTTGTTTAGTTTGAGTTCGACTTCGTCTGGGTTCCATTCTTTTTCAACGGCTGGTTTATTACCTTCCATTTGTTCTTTGATATAGGCAATTTCTTCTTCCATATCCAGACGTGGGAAGATTGGTGTTCCTTTGGCAACTACAGTCACATCTGCAGGGAAATCAGCCAAGTTCAAGTTTTCAAGGCTAGAAACTTCTGCTAGACCCAGTTGAGTCAAGACTGCACGACTGGTTTCCATCATAAACGGTTCAATCAAGTGAGCTACAACACGAAGGCTGGCTGCCAAGTGACTCATGACACTTGCCAATTGGTCACGGAGTGCTTCATCCTTAGCCAAGACCCATGGAGCTGTCTCGTCTATGTATTTGTTAGTACGTGAGATGAGGGTCCAGACTGCTTCAAGCGCACGTGGGTAGTCAACTGCTTCCATATGTGTATGGTAGTCAGCGATTGATTGTTCTGCAATGTCAGCAAGGGCATTGTCAAATTCAGTCACGCCTTCTACATATGCAGGGACTTGACCATCAAAATATTTGTTAATCATGGAAACCGTACGGTTGAGAAGGTTTCCAAGGTCATTGGCCAATTCGTAGTTGATACGGCCTACATAGTCTTCTGGAGTGAAGGTTCCATCTGAACCAACTGGAAGGCTACGCATGAGGTAGTAACGAAGTGGATCTAGTCCATAACGCTCTACCAACATTTCAGGGTAAACCACATTCCCTTTAGATTTAGACATTTTACCGTCTTTCATGACGAACCAACCGTGAGCGATCAAACGATCTGGCAATTTGATATCTAACATCATAAGAAGGATTGGCCAGTAGATTGAGTGGAATCGAAGGATGTCTTTTCCTACCATGTGGAAGACTGTGCCATTCCAGAACTTGTCAAAGTTACCATGTTCGTCTTGACCGTAGCCAAGAGCTGTCGCATAGTTAAGAAGGGCATCAATCCAAACGTAGACAACGTGTTTTGGATTTGATGGGACTGGAACACCCCATGTAAAGGTTGTACGAGAAACAGCCAAATCCTCTAAACCTGGCTCGATAAAGTTGCGCAGCATTTCATTAAGACGACCATCAGGGGTGATAAACTCAGGATGAGATTTAAAGAATTCTACCAAACGATCTTGGTATTTGCTGAGGCGAAGGAAATAAGACTCTTCTGAAACCCATTCAACCTCGTGACCTGATGGTGCGATACCGCCCGTTACATTTCCAGATTCGTCACGGAATACTTCCGCAAGCTGGCTTTCTGTAAAGAATTCCTCATCTGAGACTGAATACCAGCCAGAGTATTCACCCAAATAGATGTCATCTTGAGCAAGCAAGCGCTCAAAGACCTGTGCGACAACTTTTTCATGGTAGTCATCAGTTGTACGGATAAATTTATCGTATGAGATATCGAGTAATTGCCAGAGTTCTTTAACTCCAACTGCCATCCCATCAACATAAGCTTGAGGTGTGATGCCAGCTTCTTCTGCTTTCTGCTGGATTTTCTGACCGTGCTCATCAAGACCTGTAAGATAAAAAACATCGTAACCCATCAGGCGTTTGTAACGCGCTAAGACATCACAGGCGATGGTTGTGTAGGCAGATCCGATATGAAGTTTACCAGATGGATAGTAAATCGGCGTTGTAATATAAAAATTCTTTTCAGACATAATATTTCCTTTCCAGGCTAATGAAACCTGTTTTTCTAACACTTCATTATATCACATTTTTAAGAATTTTCGATAGGGAAATCTATATAAAAACAAGATAGACGAGTGTCCATCTTGTTTATTCTATTCATAACGAAGGGCTTCGATTGGATCAAGTTTCGATGCCTTGTTGGCTGGCAAGACTCCAAAAATCATACCAACACTAGCCGAAACTGCAAGACTAAATAGGGCAACTGGGATTGATACTCCCACTTCTATACCCGCTATCAATCCTTGCAAAAGTAGACCAGCTATAGCTGTTAAGCCTGTCGCAATGGTTAGACCAATAACTCCACCAAGCAAGGTCAAAATCATGGATTCAATCAAAAACTGGATTAAAATATTGGCACGTGTCGCACCCAAAGCCTTACGGAGACCAATCTCACGAGTACGCTCTGTCACAGAAACCAGCATGATGTTCATAACACCAGTCCCCCCAACAAAAAGGGAAATTCCTGCAATGGCACTAATAATCGTAGTTATAAAGCCGAACAATTGTTGTACTTCTTGGAAGGCTGCAGTCGCATCTGACACCTGATACTCCCCTTGCTGAAGACCAGCAATCTCGGTCAATTTTCTAGCTAATTCTGGTCCCACAGTTGGTGTCAAACTGGTATCATTAACCCGGAAGACAATATCAGAAATCTCATCCATATTGAAGTTGTTGGCAAGAGAAATATTAGTCGTAATTGGAAGTCCACCAATACCAAAAGTCTTGGCAGTCTTAGCCTCATCGCTGGTATAGACACCAATGACACGATAGCTAAAGCCACCAACATCTATAACCTGATTAACAGCTTCTTGAGCAGATCCAAACAGGCTATTAGCAAGTTCTTGGTCTAGTAAAATGACACTGGCCACATCTTTATAATCCTGAGCTATGAGACTTCTTCCTGCAACAATTTCATTTTCAACTGCCTTCATGTAGGTAATATTCCCACCTGTCAAGCTAGCGCGCTCCACTTTTTTATCTTTATAAGACAGGGTGGTATTTGTTGAGTTGGTTACATAGTAACTGTCCACCCCTTTGAGTTTAGCCGCCTCCCTGACCCAGGATTCTTGTGGTTTTGGTGGCTCAACAGGAACCTCCTCTTCTTTCCCAGAAACTGTCAATGCTGATTGCTTTTGGGTAAAAGAACCATCTTTGCTTTTGATAGGCGAGAAAAAGACATGGATATTCTTCTGTGACTTGGTCATATTTTTATTGACCTGACGAGACATAGAATCTCCCAGAGCCATAATCACAACAACCGATGACACACCAATGATAATCCCTATCATAGTAAGAAAAGAGCGCATCTTGTGGGCCATGATAGATGAAAAGGCAAATTTCAGATTCTGCATCTTAGTTTTCCTCCTTTTCTAACTGAGCACTATCAGATGAAATAACTCCATCTCGAATGACAATCTGGCGTTTAGCATAAGCAGCGATTTCAGGCTCATGCGTTACCATGATAATGGTTTTTCCTTCATTATTCAGTTCAACTAATAATTGCATGATTTGGTTACCTGTTTTGGTATCCAAGGCTCCTGTCGGTTCGTCCGCTAGGATAATAGAAGGATTGTTTACCAAGGCACGCGCGATAGCTACACGTTGCTTTTGACCACCAGATAATTCCGAAGGCAAATGATGACTACGTTCTGTCAATTCAACCTTGTCTAAATACTCCTCAGCTAACTTGCGACGTTTTGAAGCCGAAACTCCCGCGTAAATCAAGGGCAATTCTACGTTTTGCAGAGCGTTAAGTTTAGATAGAAGAAAAAACTGCTGAAAGACAAATCCGATTTGTTGGTTACGGACCTTGGCTAGTTGTTTTTCACCTAGTCCCGCCACTTCTTGGCCTTCAAGATAATACTCTCCACTGGTTGGTGTATCCAACATCCCAATCGTATTCATTAGAGTGGACTTACCAGACCCAGAGGGTCCCATGATGGCAACAAACTCACCCTCATTCACTTCTAGGTTGATATTTTTGAGAACCTGCAGTTCTTGGTCACCATTACGGTAACTTCTGCAGATATTTTTTAGACTAATTAGTTTCTTCATCAGCCTTCACCTCTTTTCCTTCCTCTAGAGAAGACGTTGGGTTACTGATGACCTTGACTCCATTTGTCAGACCTGAAGTGATTTCTTGGTTGTCTGCATCAGCATTGCCCAAACCAACTTCCACTTTCTTAGCCTTTTTCTGCTCGTCAAGCACCCAGACATAGTTCTTATCATTTTCAGTCACAACACTTGTTAGAGGAACCAAAATGGCTTTACTCTTATTCTTGACCTCAACGCTTACTGAAAATCCTTGTTTCAAATCACCAATTTCACTCGTAACATCAATGGTATATGGATATTTAGAGCCAGAATTACCAGCTGCTGCTGCAGCCGCTGCACTTGCTGCTTCGCCATTATTTTTAGGGTAGTCAGAGATATAGCTAATCTTACCTGTCCAGCTCTTATCTTGGTAAACTTTAGAAGTAAAGGTTACTTCTTGACCGACAGATAAGTTAGCAAGGTTATATTCAGATAGTTCACCCTTAACTTGCAAGTTTTCATTGCTTACGACATGAACTACCACTTGGCTTGCTCCTGTTGGAGATTTGGAAACGTTACGATTGACTTCGACCACAGTTCCCTCTAGGGTACTGAGAACCGTCATTGCATCCAACTGACTTTGAGCCTTGCTTAATTGTGCCGCTGCATCTGCACGGGCATCACGGGCATCACCCAATTGAGCATCAATAGAGGATACTGAATTTCCTGCGACTGGAGCTGGAGTTTGTGCCGCAGCTCCTTCGGCTCCTGCTGGTGTTGGCAACTGTGGAGCCGGAGCTGAAGCGGCTTCATTCCGTGCTTGATTGAGTTCATTGATATGACGATCTGCCTTCGCAACTGCTCGACTAGCTGAATCATAGGCCGCCTGGGCTTCTGAACTACTGTACTTGACTAAAGCCTGCCCTTCACTAACCTTATCCCCCACAGAAACAAGGATTTCATCTAAATCTCCCTTACTAGCATCAAAATAAACATATTGTTCATTTTTTGCCGTTACTGTCCCTGATAATAAAACAGAGGATGCCACGGTTCCTTCTTTAGCAACAACAAGATGAGTTGGCTCATCTTTTACAGCAGTTTGAGAAGGTTGTCTAAAGAGCAAAATGCCCCCTGCCCCCAATACAACAACACTTGCAGCACCAATTGCTGCATACAATTGCCACTTTTTAGCTTTACGATTCTTTTTCATAATGAAACTCCTTTTTGATTTAAAGTACTTAACAATATTATACAAAAATTACAAAATATAAACAATAACAGTTCAGAACGAAATAATGACATTTCAGGATTCACTTATTGTTCGGAATTTATTTTTATTATCATTGTACTAGTTATATAATACACTTTATTTTTTCTTTTTGCAAGCCTTTTCTTTAATTTTTTTTGAACGTAGCAGATTTTTGCAATCAAATCAAAAAAAAGATAGAATATGACTATCAAAAAATGACACTCTACTATTTAAAAGAGTATAAAGGAGTTTTAAATGAGAGAATACGATATCATTGCTATCGGTGGTGGTAGCGGAGGAATTGCTACCATGAATCGTGCTGGTGAACACGGAGCCAAAGCGGCCGTTATTGAGGAAAAGAAATTAGGTGGAACCTGTGTCAATGTCGGCTGCGTTCCTAAAAAAATTATGTGGTACGGGGCGCAAATCGCTGAGACTTTCCATCAATTTGGAGAAGACTACGGCTTTAAGACTACTGATCTTAACTTTGACTTTGCAACCCTACGTCGTAATCGTGAAGCCTACATTGATCGCGCACGTTCTTCTTATGATGGCAGTTTTAAACGCAACGGTGTAGACTTGATTGAAGGTCATGCTGAATTTGTAGATTCTCACACTATCAGCGTAAATGGTGAGCTGATTCGTGCTAAACATATCGTGATTGCTACTGGTGCCCATCCAAGTATTCCAGACGTTCCTGGTGCTGAACTAGGTGGCTCTTCTGATGATGTATTTGCTTGGGAAGAATTGCCAGAATCAGTTGCTATTCTAGGCGCTGGTTATATCGCTGTGGAATTGGCTGGCGTACTCCACACTTTTGGTGTCAAGACAGACCTCTTTGTTCGTCGTGATCGTCCTTTACGTGGTTTTGATTCTTACATCGTTGAAGGTCTAGTCAAGGAAATGGAAAGAACAAACTTACCACTTCACACTCACAAAGTCCCTGTCAAGTTAGAAAAAACTACTGATGGCATTACCATTCATTTCGAAGATGGTACTAGTCACACAGCTAGCCAAGTTATCTGGGCTACTGGTCGCCGTCCAAACGTTAAGAGCTTGCAACTTGAAAAAGCTGGAGTAACTCTGAACGAACGTGGCTTTATCCAAGTGGATGAATACCAAAATACTGTTGTTGAGGGAATCTATGCTCTAGGTGATGTAACGGGCGAGAAAGAACTGACTCCAGTAGCTATCAAGGCTGGGCGTACCCTATCTGAACGTCTCTTTAACGGAAAAACAACTGCAAAAATGGACTACTCAACTATTCCAACTGTCGTCTTTTCACACCCTGCTATCGGAACGGTTGGTTTGACAGAAGAGCAAGCTATTAAAGAATACGGTCAAGACCAAATCAAGGTTTACAAATCAAGCTTTACGTCTATGTACTCTGCTTGCACTGACAACCGTCAAGAAACACGTTTCAAATTGATCACAGCAGGTTCAGAAGAAAAAGTTGTCGGACTTCATGGAATTGGCTATGGTGTTGATGAAATGATTCAAGGATTTGCTGTTGCTATCAAAATGGGAGCAACCAAGGCAGACTTTGATGCAACTGTGGCGATTCACCCAACTGCATCCGAAGAATTTGTAACTATGCGTTAATCGAAGCAAAAGAAGCTGATACAAATGTGTCTGCTTCTTTTTTGATGTTTTAGAATCAACAAAACAATTACCCACCTTAACCAGTAAGCAAGATCGGCCGTTACAGTTTTTGTTACCTTGTTTTAAAAAATTGGTTGACAATAATTACTCTACGAGTATAATAGTTACTATACATCAGAAAAGAGGTTAACTATTTTGAAAAAAGCTCACGTTTATGCTATCCCTGCTATTGGGGCTGCTCTCATTGCTGTTTTGGCACAAATCAGTCTTCCAATTGGACCTGTTCCCTTCACTCTGCAAAACTTTGCAATCGGCTTGATTGCTACTGTCTTTAGACCGAGAGAGGCTGTACTTTCTGTTGGACTCTATCTTCTTCTAGGTGCTATCGGTCTTCCTGTCTTTGCAGGAGGTGGAGCTGGTTTTCAGGCTTTAGTTGGCCCTACTGCAGGCTATCTTTGGTTTTATCTCGTTTACTCTGGACTTACTTCCTCTCTAACCAACAGCAAGAGCGAGATTGTCAATATATTTCTTGCAAACCTCTTGGGTGATGCCCTTGTCTTTGTCGGCGGGATTCTCAGCTTGCATTTTCTAGCTGGAATGGCATTTGAAAAAGCTCTTGTTGTGGGAGTTCTTCCCTTTATCATTCCAGATCTTGGTAAAATTATTGCTATTAGTTTTATTAGCCGTCCATTACTTCAACGCCTTAAAAATCAGGCTTACTTTGCTAACTAAAAAAGGATATCGAGTTATCATGACTCAGTATCCTTTTCTTTTATTTTGAAAATTTAGTTTCCTTTAAAGGCATCCACCATGGTTTGAAATTCTTCATTGGAGAGAGTAATCCCTTTGCCCATTTTAGTATGGTCTGGACTCCAAGCACGAATATCAAACTTTGCAGGGGCACCATTAAAGCTTACACGGTTGATTTCCTTAGTCCAACCTTTTTCGTTTTCAGAAAGAGTCAACAAGTGCTCTTCGATTTCAAATGTAAATTCTGCCATTTTCTTCTCCTTTTTTAGCTTTCATTAGTTTATTCGTAAAATCTTGTAGATTTTAGGAAAATTTTATATAATATTGATATAAAAGAAGGGAGGCCACTATGAGACATAAATTCCAGCAAGTTCTAGATAAAATACATGATTTTTTAAATGGACATGACCAACCTGACCAGACTGAAAGCAACTCCCTTACAGACACTATTGAAGAGGCTATCCAGAAACAAACTGCTGTTCACCTTATCTTGTCTGAGGCAAGTTTTACAGGTGATATCATCAAATACGATCAGCAACGCCAGCAAATTATCGTGAAAAATTTTGCCAAAAATGTGACCCGTATTATCCGCATAAGCGATATTCAACGCCTGCGATTTGTCCCCTCAACTGTCCAAACAGCCCAAAAAAATAGATTTAAGAAAGAGTGAGATGTAGTTGTTTCATCCCACTCTTTTTTCTTAGCGAATTTGTTCAAAATGTAAATGAACTGCGATATGATCTCCATAACCACTTCTTTCCAAGTCACGTTGTAGACGATAGGAAATGTAGTGTTCTGCAATGGTAATGTAACCTGCACCCAGTAAACGATGTTCAACCATAGACTGAATCATGCTAATGGTAGCACGTTCCACCTTGGCCTCTTCCAAATCCAAAACCACTTTCTTAGTGACTTGTGCAAGGTTTTGACGTAAATCATCTGTCAATACATAGACAGTCTGGGCTGCTTTTAAGATAGCTTGGTAAATCTTATCTGGATTAAATTCAGCAATTTCTCCATCACGTTTGATTACTTGCATAGGTATCTCCTTTATTCTTTGTTTTCTTTGATTTCTGCCAGCATTTTTTCTTCTTCTGCTGTCAGTTGATAATGTTCAAGTAAATCCGGTCTGCGTTCATAGGTTTTCTTTAAACTCTCATACAGGCGCCACTGACGAATCTTCTCATGGTGTCCACTCATCAGTACATCTGGCACGACCATACCACGATAATCATAGGGACGTGTGTACTGAGGATATTCAAGAAGGCCTGAAGAAAAACTATCATCTTGGTGGCTAGACTCCTTGCCAATTACTTCTGGAATCAGGCGTACCGTAGCATCAATCATTGTCATGGCTGCCAATTCACCACCAGTTAAGACATAATCCCCCAAGGAAATCTCATCTGTCACCAAGGTCTTAATACGCTCATCATACCCTTCATAGTGACCGCAGATAAAGATTAGCTCTTCCTCTTGAGCCAAATCCTCAGCATAAGCCTGATCAAACTGCTTTCCAGCAGGATCGAGGAGAATGACGCGCGGATTTTTCTTTTCAATAGCATCAAAGGCATCGAAAATGGGTTGGGCTCGGAGCAACATCCCCTGACCGCCTCCGTAGGGCTCATCGTCGACATGGCGGGCCTTTTCAGCATTTTCTCGAAAATTATGATACTGGATATCCAAGAGCCCCTTTTCTCGAGCCTTTCCAACGATTGAGTGCTCTAGCGGAGAAAACATCTCTGGAAAAAGGGTTAAAATATCAATCTTCATCGTCTAACCCTTCTAAGATTTCCACATCGACGCGGTTATTTGGAATTTCAACATTGAGAATCACTGGTGGGATATAAGGCAAGAGCAAATCACGCTTGCCTTTTCGCTTGACCACCCAGACATCATTAGCACCTGGTTGCAGGATTTCTTTGATGGTTCCAATCAAGTTATCACCCTCATAGACTTCCAAACCGATAATCTCGTGATAGTAGAATTCACCATCGTCTAGGTCATTCAAATCTTCCTCAGCAACCTTGAGACTGTATCCCTTGTACTTTTCGATAGCGTTGATATGGTACATATCTTTGAATTTAATAATGTCAAAGTTCTTCTGTTTACGGTGGCTAGCGATGGTCACTGTTTGAACAAACTGATCTTTTTCATCAAACAAAGCCAGCTCAGTACCTTTTTTAAACCGTTCTTCTGCAAAATCCGTCACAGACAAGACTCGCATCTCACCCTGCAACCCCTGTGTATTGACGATTTTCCCAACATTAAAGTAGTTCATCTTGTCTCCTGTACTCTATTTCTTTCCATCTTATTCTGACAATTCTCGAATAATAGTCACAATTTTTTCTGATTCTGACCATTGTAAATAATGGTGATTCCCTCCTAAAATGAGTTTAGTATTGGAAGTCCAATATTCTGATTCTCTGTACTCTTTTTCTCTATAAGGCTGACAAAAAATAAATACTGGGACATGAGATTCTATCGATACATTCTCAAAATCTTCCTCAGTAATCTCTCCAGATATCTGAAATCCTGTATCTTGATTTTCCAACTCTGACCCTTTTTCTTGAATTAATTCCCAGATTTCTTTATTAGTTTCAGGGCTAAATGTGGCTTGAGTTAAGTTCTTAAAATAAAGTTCAGGACCACACTCCTCAATCAGCCTCATCTGCTCTTCCATTTCTGGATAAGGATTTTCTGAAAAATCAGCAAACATGACGTTTTTAGTTGTCGGTTCAATTGCTACTAAAGCATGACACTTAATTGGTTTCTTGAGCAATTTGCAAGCTAAAATTCCACTCAAACTATGTGCACAAAGTATATATTCAGAAATCCCTAATTCTTCAAGTACTTCATAAACCGCATCTGCAAGATTATCTAGATTTTTTCCAGCTTGGTCATGAATCGGACTCCTACCTGTGTTCGGAAAATCAATTGTCAAATAACCAATTGTAGGAGGAAGTTTTTCAAGTATAAGTGAAAAATTTTCATAACTTGGTAGCAAACCTGCGCCACTTAAACAAACTAGCATTTTCTTTTGTTTTTGATAAGTAACAGAGAGACTACCAATTTCTGTAGATACTTCAAACCTCTTCATAAAGAAATCCACTCATTCTATATAATGAATTATTAAAAATCCTTATCCTTTATTTTATCACGTTCCAAAGATTTTCTCAAGTTAGAGGAAAATACATGGGGGGCCCGCTATAGTCCAAAAAGTGCTAATATTTTCCTCTTTAATGTTAATTTATATTTGAAAGATGAGATATTTACATTCCCGTTATACATATTGCTATAAAATGTATATTCCCCAATTTCACCCTGACTTGTTTTCCATTTCATTCTTAAACTAGGCATATTCTCTGGTAAATTAGTATGAATCAATAAGCATGTATAATTCTTTAAATTTTTAACTGTATGCAGTTTATTATTAACAATCAAACAATTGCTTTTTGAATCATAGTTTAAAGAATAAAATTCTACTATTTCAATATCAACTTCTTTGGGATAAAAAATCAAATGATTAAAAGGTTTGCTACTTATATTATGCGTAAATTCATGAATATAGTGAAAATTTGTATGTAAAGATTCAAACTCGAATGGTTTAATTTCCTTGATTTCAATATTATTGATATAAACCTTATTTTGGAACGTTATCTTTATAATCACAGCAATAAATGTCGCAATTTGTAAAATTCGTAATAGCCAATCAATATACATTGACCAATCTATGTTAAAAACACAATCAATATTCATTCTTTTTTCAGTTTTCTTTTAAAAATCCTTCCAAATCTCGTTCATGCTGATATTTGATAGCTGCCTTTTTGTCTTTTTCAAAAATGGTCTTGGTTAGATCTATGTCGTTGATGGTCGCAATTGCGACAGTGTAGTGAATGATATCAGCCAGTTCTTTTGCTAGTGCCTCGTTAGAATCCTGAACCCCCTCTTTTCTACCAGAGCGACCATTCAAAACCTCAGCTACTTCTCCGACTTCCTCCACTAACTTCATAAAGAGGCCTTCCTCAGTCCGAGACTGATGGTAATGTTCGAGTAAGTAGTCTTGTAATTGTCTAAACGTTAAATCCTTCATATCCTGCTCCTTGCAAAAAAGCGAGACATCCGTCCCGCCCTTCTTATTTTTCGTCAATAACGATTCTTACTTTTTTGTCTTCAGTTGGGACAGAGTAGACAATCGTTCTTATCGCAGAAATAGTGCGACCCTTACGACCGATTACACGACCCACATCACTTTGATCAAGATCCAAATGATATTCCAAAAACTCTGGTGTATCTTCAATCTTGATAGTTAAGGCATCTGGTTGTGAAATCAAGGGTTTCACAATCGCAATAATGAGATTTTCAATCGTATCCATCTGTCAACCTACTTTAAACTTATTTTGAGAATTTAGAATCGTGGAATTTCTTCAATACGCCTTCTTTTGAAAGAATGTTACGTACTGTATCTGAAGGTTGAGCTCCATCAGCCAACCATGCAAGAACGCGGTCTTCTTTCAAAGTTACTTGGTTTTCAGCAACAAGTGGGTTGTAAGTTCCAACTGTTTCGATGAAACGTCCGTCACGTGGTGAACGTGAATCTGCTACGTTGATACGGTAGAAAGGTTTTTTCTTAGAACCCATACGAGTCAAACGGATTTTAACTGCCATTTTTAAAGTCTCTTTTCTTATTTTTTATTTCGGTGAAATAGCTGAGCTATTTAGCACATGTTCTATTATATCAGATTTCTGGCAGGTGTCAAGAAAAAAACTTGACAGACTATAAAATTCTTAAACCATTTAGAAATTTGTTATATTTTTAAAGAAAAATCAGAAAGAGAATGTCATGAATCCTTTTTTAGAAACATTTTATAAAGATCACCAAGTCAAGCTCTTCATGACAACTTTTCAGAAGAGGAATTGGCAATCGTGGATACAAATTGACTCCAAAGGGGGAGCAGATACTGAAACAATGCAAGGATATTATCGACCGTCATCCAAAGAAGAATCTCTAATCAAGTGATTTTGGGTTGGCTTCCTCTTAAACTGTCTTGTCACTAATATTTGAAATCCACTTCCTTTTAGGGTACAATGGTAGAAATAGATTTTTGAGAGGAACAGAATGAAAAAACTAGCAACCCTTCTTTTACTATCCACTGTAGCTCTAGCTGGATGTAGCAGCATCCAACGCAGTCTACGTGGTGATGACTATGTTGATTCCAGTCTTGCTACTGAAGAAAGTTCCAAAGCAGCTGCCCAATCTGCCAAGGAGTTAAACGATGCTTTGACAAACGAAAACGCCAATTTCCCACAACTATCTAAAGAAGTTGCTGAAGATGAAGCCGAAGTGATTCTCCACACAAGCCAAGGTGATATTCGCATTAAACTCTTCCCTAAACTCGCTCCTCTAGCGGTTGAAAACTTCCTCACTCATGCCAAAGAAGGCTACTATAACGGCATTACCTTCCACCGTGTCATCGATGGCTTTATGGTCCAAACTGGAGATCCAAAAGGGGACGGTACAGGTGGTCAGTCTATCTGGCATGACAAGGATAAGACTAAAGACAAGGGAACTGGTTTCAAGAACGAGATTACTCCTTATCTCTATAACATCCGTGGTGCTCTTTCTATGGCTAATACTGGTCAACCAAACACCAATGGCAGTCAGTTCTTCATCAACCAAAACTCTACAGATACCTCTGCTAAACTCCCTACAAGCAAGTATCCAAAGAAAATCATCGAAGCCTACAAAGAAGGGGGAAATCCTAGTCTAGATGGCAAACACCCAGTCTTTGGTCAAGTGATTGATGGTATGGACGTTGTAGATAAAATTGCTAAAGCCGAAAAAGATGAAAAAGACAAGCCAACTACTGCTATTACAATCGAAAGCATCGAAGTGGTGAAAGACTACGATTTTAAATCTTAAAAACAAAAAATACAGTACCCACTTTCGGTACTGTATTTCTTTTATCCTTATTTTTAAGTTAGATTATTAAAATCCCATATTTGGTCCATCCAGCCTTCATAGAAGTCTGGTTCGTGGCAGACCATAAGGATAGATCCCTTGTATTCTTTGAGAGCACGTTTAAGTTCATCCTTGGCATCCACATCCAAGTGGTTGGTCGGCTCGTCCAACACTAAAACGTTGTTTTCACGATTCATCAGGAGACAGAAGCGTACCTTGGCTTGTTCCCCACCTGACAGAACCTGAATTTGACTTTCAATATGCTTGGTTGTCAAACCACAACGGGCAAGGGCTGCACGGACTTCTGCTTGGTTAAGTGCAGGAAAAGCATTCCAGACAGCCTCTAGTGGTGTTTGACGATTTCCACCTTCTACCTCTTGTTCAAAGTAGCCAAGTTCTAGATAATCTCCACGCTCCACTTCCCCAGCGATTGGTGGAATAATACCCAAAAGACTCTTCAAGAGAGTTGTTTTCCCGATACCATTAGCACCAATAATGGCAACCTTTTGATTGCGTTCAAAGGTAAGGTTTAAGGGCTTCGTAAGAGGTCGGTCATAACCGATTTGCAAGTCCTTGGCTTGGAAGATAAAGCGGCCTGGTGTACGAGCTGGTTTGAAATCAAAGGATGGCTTTGGTTTCTCACTTTGGAGTTCGATAATATCCATCTTATCCAATTTCTTCTGGCGAGACATGGCCATGTTTCGCGTTGCAACACGCGCTTTGTTTCGTGCGACAAAATCTTTAAGGTCCGCAATCTCTTTCTGCTGACGTTCGTAGGCAGCCTCTAGCTGAGATTTCTTCATAGCATAGACTTCTTGGAACTGGTAGTAGTCACCAGAATAACGCGTCAGCTGTTGATTTTCCACATGGTAGACAATATTGATAACGTCATTTAGGAATGGAATATCGTGTGAAATAAGAACAAAGGCATTCTCATAGTTTTGGAGATAGCGCTTGAGCCAATCAATATGCTCAGCATCCAAGTAGTTGGTCGGCTCATCCAAAAGTAAGATATCAGGCTTTTCAAGGAGAAGTTTTGCCAAAAGCACCTTGGTTCTTTGCCCACCTGACAAAGAAGTTACATCCGTATCCATGCCAAAGTCCATGACACCAAGGGCACGCGCTACTTCGTCAATCTTAGCATCTAAGGTATAGAAATCACGACTCTCCAAACGGTCTTGGAGTTCTCCCACTTCTTCCATGAGAGCATCAACATCCGCTCCGTCTTCAGCCATTTCCATATAAAGGTCATTGATACGAGCTTCCGCTTTGAAAAGCTCATCAAAGGCCGTACGGAGAACATCGCGAACAGACTGACCTTCTTCCAAGACAGAATGTTGGTCCAAGTAACCAGCAGTCACATATTTAGACCACTCAACCTTCCCTTCATCTGGCAACATCTTACCAGTCACGATGCTCATAAAGGTTGATTTCCCTTCACCATTAGCACCGACCAGACCGATATGTTCTCCTTTGAGAAGACGGAAGGACACATCTTCAAAAATTGCACGGTCACCAAAACCGTGACTCAGATTTTTAACTTCTAAAATACTCATTTTAATTCCTTATCTTGTTTTTATGTAATCGTTTATAGAGGAGCCAAGCCAAATAGCCACCCAAGGTATTGGTCCACAAATCATCAATTTCAAAGACGCGATTAAAATCAAAGAAAAAGTCCAAGACTAACTGCGTACACTCGATTCCAAGACTCACTAGAAAACTGAAAAGAAGGACCTTTTTTGTTTTACGCAAGTTTGGAAGGAGATAAAGGAGGTGGAAAATCAGAGGAAAAAGCAAGAAGACATTGAGGATATTTTGTAGAAAAATCCAACATAATTGTCCTATGTCACTCACTTCGCCCAGTTTCCAGAAAGAATTGAAAGGAGTCAAAAGAAAAACCAGGCGTCCAAGATGCTGAATACCTGGAGTTTCCACCCCCACGGGAGATTGTTCTTGAGGAGTAAAGCAAAAATAGACAATGCAAATGCTATAGAAAATGACTCCCCAGACCAAAACATGATTATAAGTTTTCTTCATCATTAAGGGTTGACTGCTGCGACTGCTTTCTGGCGGTCACGTTTCATTGTATTAGAACGCAATTGTCCACAAGCTGCATCAATATCAGTACCATGCTCTTGACGAACAACACAGTTGACCCCTTTTTTCTTAAGCGTATCATAGAAGGCCAGGACGCGCTCTTTAGGACTACGGCTATATTGGTCATGCTCACTAACTGGGTTATAAGGAATCAAGTTTACATAAGACAATTTCTTGATGTTCTTGAGCAATTCAGCCAATTCCAAGGCTTGTTCTACACCGTCATTGACTTCATTGAGCATGATGTATTCAAAGGTCACACGACGGTTTGTTGTTTCGATATAATACTCAATAGCAGCAAAGAGTTTTTCAATCGGAAAGGCACGGTTAATCTTCATGATGCTTGAACGCAATTCATTGTTAGGTGCGTGAAGGGAAACTGCAAGATTGACCTGTACGCCTTCATTAGCAAAGTCACGAATTTTATGGGCCAAACCTGAGGTTGAAACCGTAATATGACGAGCACCGATGGCCATTCCCTTGTCATCGTTGATAGTACGAACGAAATTCAAGACATTGTTGTAGTTATCAAAGGGCTCACCAATTCCCATGACAACGATATGGCTGACGCGTTCATCCTGACCACGCTCATCAAAGTATTTCTGAACCAGCATGATTTGCGCTACGATTTCACCGTTATTGAGGTCACGTTGTTTCTTAATCAAACCAGAAGCACAGAAGGTACAACCGATATTACATCCGACCTGAGTCGTCACACAGACAGATAAACCGTAGTGTTGACGCATGAGTACTGTCTCAATCAACATACCATCTGGCAATTCAAAAAGATATTTAACTGTCCCATCAGCAGACTCTTGAACGATACGTTGTTTCAAGGGATTGACCACAAACTGGTCATTAAGCTTAGCAATCAAATCCTTAGAAAGGTTGGTCATTTCTTCAAATGACTGGACACGTTTACGGTAAAGCCATTCCCAGATTTGGTCTGCACGGAATTTCTTTTCTCCCTGCTCCAAAACCCATTCCTGCATGGTTTGACGTGTTAAACTATAAATTGACGGTTTCATTTCTTCTCCTTATTCTCTACTCACTTCTGACGAATGACAAAATGACGTTGTCCCTTGTCCTCTTTCTGAGAATGCTGGTCTTTCTGACGACGTCTATTTTTCTTATCTGAATTCGGTTTTCGTTTGGTTTGAGTCGGCTTCTTTCCTTTTCTAGAAGGTGTTTCTTCTTCCTTCTTACGCATTTTCTTGTCAAATGATGCTCGCTTAGGGGCTTCATTTTCTAGGACAAAATAGGCACAACCATAACTACAATACTCTAAAAGGTAGTCTTGTAAACGACTGATTTTTTCAAGTTTTTCTTCTGTTCGGTCATCCTTATAAAAACCTCGTAGGCGAAGCTGTTCGTTGCTCCAGTCTCCCACGATATAATCAAACTTGGTTAAGACTTCTGAAAAACGCTGATTAAAAGTCGTCACATCAAAGGCTTCCTTGATATTTTCCACCAAGGAAAAAGCTATCCCTTCCGTTTCGACCTTGTCCCCATGTAAATGGAACTCAGGACCAGGAAACTTGTTATAGTTGTATAATTCAGGTGCAATTTCTTTTCGCATAGATATCCTTTTTCCACGATTACTTAATACCTTATTCTACCATAATTTCTAGCAGTTAGCACGTTTCTCATAAAAATGAAAAAAGTCTGACGATTTTGTCAGACCAGAATAATATAACCTTAAAAAGAGAAGAACAATTCTTCCCTCCAACTATCATTATTTAGCAGCTGCGTACAATTCATCTACTTTGTTCCAGTTGATTACTGAGAAGAAAGCTTTGATGTAGTCAGGACGCACGTTGCGGTATTTCACATAGTAAGCATGTTCCCAAACGTCCAAGCCCAAGATTGGTTTTTTACCTTCTGAGATTGGTGTGTCTTGGTTCGCTGTTGAAGTCACTTCAAGCTTCCCTTCTTTGTTGACAACCAACCATGCCCAGCCAGAACCAAAACGAGTTGTTGCTGCTGCAGTGAAGGCTGCTTGGAATTCTTCAAATGAACCAAATGTTGCATCGATTGCTGCTGCAAGTTCTGCTGAAGGAGCTGTTTTCTCAGGAGTCATCAATTCCCAGAAAAGAGCGTGGTTCAAGTGTCCACCACCGTTGTTGATAAGTGCTTGACGGATATCAGCTGGAATAGATTCTACATCAGCAAGCAAGGCTTCAAGATCTTCACCGATTTCAGGGTGTTTTTCTAGAGCTGCATTGGCATTGTTGACATAAGTTTGATGGTGTTTGTCATGGTGCAAGTGCATTGTTTCCGCATCGATGTATGGTTCCAAAGCGTCGTATGCATATGGAAGATCTGGTAAGATAATAGCCATCTGTAAGACCTCTTTTTCTTTCTATATGAAAATGATAACACAAACATTCACTTTTTTCAAGTTTTTTGCTTATAGAAAAGGAAATCACTGAGATACTTTCTAATAAAACAAGTAAATCATCAAGAAACCCACGACAAGATAATCCTGACGCGGGTTGTAGTTTCAAAAAAATGTCAATTGACCTGACTAGCGATCTGTAAGAGTGCCTTTTCAAAAAGGAAACCTTTTTCATAAAGACCTGTCTTAATCTGATAATCTGTCTCAATCAAATAGGAAATAGCTTGCTTCAAAAAGCTCAATGAAAGTCCTCTTGAATCCCTCAACGCAAACTTGATTTGATAGGGATTGGGATTGCGTCCGAGAAAGCTACCTAAACTACTTGCAATCTGCGCTTCTGTTTGCCCAGACTCCGCCAAAATTTTCACCTGAGTAAAAGTCCGAAATTGTCCTAGCATGACTGCAATCAACTTGATTTCATCTTCCCCTTGCAAGGTCAAATCTCTAACCAAATCGCGCGCCTGGTCCATCTTTTTAGTCAGAATAAACTGAGTTAAATCAAAAATATTGTCCTGTAAGGTCTTAGGAATAGCGTTGACAATATCCTCTTCCTCGATAATAGAATCTGCCTTATAGGACTGTAAAAAGAGGAGATTTTTCTGAATTTCGCTAAATTGAAACCCCGACTTGACGAGGAGATTTTCAAAAGAATGATTGGCAAACTGCAGACCTTGTTTCTGACTCCACTTTTGGAAATACTGGCGCAATTCTTGTTCTTTGGCTTCTACTGCATCAAAGACCTTAGCATCACGCTTAAGTAATTTAACCAACCGCCTTTTGCTATCCAGTTTTCCTTCTGCAAAGATTAGCAACTTGGTTGTTGGTGAAGGGTTATCAAGGTATTCTTCGAACGACTTGAGCTCATCATCTGTTAAAAAGCGCTTTTTAGCAGTCGTGATATCGACAAAATGATCCAATATCACGATTTTCTCATCAGCAAAGAAAGGAAGGCTGACCAACTCCAGTTCTACATCTTTGTAAACTACTTCTTTCATATCAAAGTAGGCAAAGTTGAGGTCAGCAGAATCATAACCAATCTGTTTCAATACTTGACTCTTCATAACTTCAAACTGACCCTGGTCTGTCCCTGTAAATAGGCTCAGGCTAGGTAAATTTGATAAAGTCAACTTCTGACTTTCTTCAATGGCTAGCATCTTCTCTCCTTTCTTCTGATTTTTTAATGAATTTAATCAATATAGCGCAATTTCCCACGGAAATCTTCTAGGCTTTCGTAACCTTTTTCATCCATGATTGCTTTCAGTTCATTAGTAATACGTTCAAAAGCACCAACTCCTTCTTTGTGAAGGGTGGTTCCTACCTGTACCATACTCGCTCCACAGAGAATATGTTCAAAGGCATCACGACCAGTCAACACGCCACCTGTTCCAATGATTTGAATTTGAGGATTTAAGCGTTGATAAAAGGCATGAACATTAGCTAGAGCAGTCGGTTTGATATACTCTCCACCGATGCCACCGAAACCATTTTTAGGACGAATAACGACAGACTCATCTTCTATATAAAGGCCGTTTCCGATAGAGTTGACGCAGTTTACAAACTTAAGAGGATACTTATTGAAAATAGCTGCCGCTTGGTCAAAGTGAACAATATCAAAATATGGTGGCAATTTAATTCCTAAAGGTTTGGTAAAATAGGCAAATACCTCTGCCAAAATCCGGTCAGTTGTCTCAAAATCATAGGCAATCTGAGGTTTACCTGGAACATTTGGACAGGAGAGGTTTAGTTCAGTCAGACCACGAAACTCACTCTCTTGGACCTTTTTCAAGATAGTATGGGTTTCCTCTGGAGACATGCCGACTACAGATAAGAAGAAAGTTCTATTTGGCTCTTTTTCTTGCAAATCCAAAAGATAGTCCAAATAATAGTCTAAGCCATTATTCGGCAAGCCCATAGAGTTGATAGAACCAAGTGGAACATCTTGGTAGCGTGGCTCAGGATTCCCCTGACGAAAGTCCAAGGTCGCTGTCTTAGTGACAAAGGTTCCTGCCACTGACTTTTTAACCCCTTCTAACTCTGCTATCGTCATACAAGTCACACCTGCTGCATTCATCAAACAATTGTCAAACTCAAAACCAGCAATTTGTGTTTTCGTTGATACCATGATTCTAATCCTCCAGATTCCTTTTATTGCTAATATTATACCATATTTTCAGCTTTTCTCTTTAAGAAAGTCATTTATAAGAAAAATGTTCGTTTTTTATCCACTTTCAAAAAATTCCAATTTCAAACAACCCCAAAAATCAAATTGAAAGAATTTTTAGAAAATTTTTGTTTTTCTCTTTACAGTTAAAAAAAATTCTGCTATAATGACACACATAATTAAATTAGAATTTAAGGAGAACGATATGACATCTGCTAAAGAATATATCCAAAGCGTGTTTGAAACTGTAAAAGCTCGTAATGGGCACGAGGCTGAATTCCTCCAAGCTGTTGAAGAATTTTTCAACACTTTGGAACCTGTATTTGAAAAACACCCTGAGTATATCGAAGAAAATATCTTGGCACGTATTACTGAGCCTGAGCGCGTGATTTCTTTCCGTGTTCCTTGGGTTGACCGTGATGGAAAAGTTCAAGTAAACCGCGGCTACCGTGTTCAATTCAACTCAGCTGTTGGACCATATAAAGGCGGACTTCGTTTCCACCCAACTGTAAACCAAGGGATTTTGAAATTCCTCGGATTTGAACAAATCTTTAAAAATGTCTTGACTGGACTTCCTATCGGTGGAGGTAAAGGTGGATCAGACTTCGATCCTAAAGGTAAAACAGATGCTGAAGTAATGCGCTTCTGCCAAAGCTTCATGACTGAATTACAAAAACACATCGGACCATCACTTGATGTACCTGCTGGTGATATCGGTGTTGGTGGACGTGAGATTGGTTACCTTTACGGTCAATACAAACGCCTTAACCAATTTGATGCTGGTGTCTTGACTGGTAAACCTCTTGGGTTTGGTGGTAGCTTGATTCGTCCAGAAGCAACTGGTTACGGTTTGGTTTACTACACTGAAGAAATGCTCAAAGCTAACGGTAACAGCTTTGCTGGTAAGAAAGTGGTTATTTCAGGTTCTGGTAACGTTGCTCAATACGCTCTTCAAAAAGCAACTGAACTTGGTGCTACTGTAATCTCTGTATCTGACTCAAACGGCTATGTCATCGATGAAAATGGTATCGACTTCGATCTTTTGGTTGATGTTAAAGAAAAACGTCGCGCTCGTTTGACTGAGTATGCAGCTGAGAAAGCAACTGCTACTTATCATGAAGGTTCTGTATGGACTTACGCTGGTAACTACGATATCGCTCTTCCATGTGCGACCCAAAACGAAATCAACGGTGAAGCAGCTAAACGTTTGGTTGCTCAAGGCGTTATCTGTGTATCTGAAGGTGCCAACATGCCAAGCGACCTTGATGCCATCAAAGTTTACAAAGAAAATGGTATCTTCTACGGACCTGCCAAAGCTGCCAACGCTGGTGGTGTAGCCGTTTCAGCCCTTGAAATGAGCCAAAACAGCCTTCGCCTCTCATGGACTCGTGAAGAAGTTGATGGACGTCTCAAAGACATCATGACCAACATCTTTAACACAGCTAAAACAACTTCAGAAACATATGGTCTTGATAAAGACTACCTTGCAGGAGCTAACATTGCTGCCTTTGAAAATGTGGCAAATGCCATGATTGCACAAGGCGTGGTATAAAAAAACAAATTACGGAAACTGACTACCCAGACGGGTAGCCAGTTTTTTCAATTCCTAAAATTTAAGATTCTAATATCCTTTATGCAAAAATATAGAATTCTACCTTTTTCTTTATATAGGCTAATGTTTTTAATATATTTATTGTCTATTTTTGAAAAGACAATAAAACTACTCTACTATAGATTATCATTTCCCACAATTCATAACTCAAACCTAATATTTTGTTATAAAACAGTAGATTTTATTTATTATATCTGGCACCTTAAAAAGTAAGAAATATAAATTAAAATTTAAAACTCTTTTTCCAATTCTCTTTCAATAGCTTTTCGCTTGCAATCAATTAGTTTATTCAAGTACAGTAGCAAGTTAATGTAGTCTATATCAGTTTCAAATATCTTTTTAATTCTTTCTAGGAGTTCTTTTTCTAATTCCAACACTGGAACATGACTACCAGTATAAAAATGTGAATAGGGAGTAAAATGTATTTCTTGGAATGAATTCTTACCAAATCCTTTAGCTCTGAGAAGATTAAATAGTATTAGTTTTTGATTGTTGTTTTCTAAAAATTCTACACCTAGATTGACCAATCTAATTGCAGATTGCTCATTATTTGTTTCCTCCAGTATTTCTAATATGATCTGACTGTCATTTTTTATAATATCATCAATCATATTGTTGTAGTAGTAATATGGCCTATTTATTGCAAAACGGATAAACTTTTTATAAATTTCTTTCTTATCTCTAAATTCATTTATAGAATGTACTACCATGTATTCTGAATTAGAATGACCTATTCTCAATTCATCAATTTTCTTCAAGACTTCTACCGAAAAATTAACATCTTTTTCACCTAATTTTTGAAAAAGATTATAGCTGTGATTCTGACAATTTTCTAAATTTATTAAATACCAAAACTTCAACTCTTTTACTCCAATTAGATTTATTAATTTTGGCACCTCTTCTTCTCTTATAAAATCAGAAATAACAAAATTTGTATTCCCAGCTTTTTGTATTAACAACTCTTTTAAACTAGGATCTTTCAAAATCAATCTCTCAAAATTTAAAATTGTAAAATAACATGGTAAAGAATTAGCTTCTAGAATACTCTTTAATGTTTGTATATCTTCATTTTTAACGTTTTCAAGTTGTGTTAAATAAGCAAGTTGCCATTCATATTTTTCTGATTCTGGAGAGGAAGCAATAACAGACTGCATTGAACTTTCCTCAATATTTTCTAAAAAACTAATCGGATTCCTATTTACAAAATGATAGTTTGATTTAAACATATAATTTAGAAATTTAATCTTTTTATCATTTTTTGATAGTAAAAACATATTGAATAGTACTAGCTCAATGTTATTGTCATTCATAAATAAGCTATGTTTGAATTGATTTGCAAAATTAAAAATTTTAAGCCAAACATTTGAATAGCTATTTGCAATTTGTTGTAGTTTAATTTCAGCAGCATCATAAAACCAAGCATGGTTAGGATTTGTTAAATTATTATATATTTTTTGTCTGTCAGAAATTATATAATCATCAAAAACAATCGGTAAGTTTTCTTTCACTTCAGCTTTATGCAAAGAATAAACTATTTTTTCTCCAATCATAGATAAGTTTTTAATGTCATTAAAAAATAATTTCCTAATATTTCTCAAATCTCCAAGGATAGTATTACGATGACTTTCTGAATAGGTCAAAATTTTTCTTCTGTAATCATATAGCATTTTCTCAATATAAAATCTAGTTTCACAACTCCCTATATTATACAAATTCGCTAAAAGTTTTAGTATACTTCTATGATACTGTTTTAATTTTTCACTATCCGGGACTTTATAGCGCCCAAAAGTAAATGTCTCTTCATGAGCTTCTGTTCTTTCGATTTCAATTTTAATATACTGCTTCAAAATTGTCACGATTAATTCTTGGTTATAACTTTTTGTCAAATCAAGATTAGCAAGTTCAGAAATGGTATTTTCAGCCAAGGTATAATCAATATATTCTCTTTCTGTAACCAACCCGTAGTTTGCTTCAAGAATACTATAAACCTCAGAAATTTTATTAGGATTTTTATCAAAGTACTTTAACAATAATTGGAGAATTTGACTACAATATTTTGTCCGTGTAGTTACAAATACAATATTTAAAACTGAATCCTCAATAGATTCCTTTTTATCCTTCTGATTAATAAAATTAGTCTTTGTATAAGCCTGAGACTCTATATTATCAATTTTATTTTTAACGTGTGAAATTGCTTCTAAAGGAAGTAATACTCCAAATTGTATTAAAAACTTTTCTTTAAGTTCATAACTTTCAAAATTACTTTCATTGTAATAATATGATTTAACTGCATCAGAAACGCTTTCTACATCACTCTCTTTCCTAATAAAATTGGAACATTGATTTAGTATTTGAACAACTCTTTGATCATTTACTGGATATAACTCATGTAAAATTTCTAAAATTGATATTTTCTTGTTAATTAAAAACTTGATAACTATATAATCATCTAATGATTGATCTGCTATCTTTACAATTTTGTCGTTATAAATATTACACAACTCTCTCTCGTGAAGCTTCTCCACTGCACTCTTAAAGTCAGTATTTGTTATATCAGTTATTTTTAGTAATTTTTTGAATTCCTGGTTCTCTTCTAAACTTTCCAGCCTAATCTTTTTTAAGTAAGATAAAATAAATAAAGTCTTTTGTTCTGCATAAATAATGTTATTTTTATTTAAAATTTCTTCATAGTAATCTTTTAAAATATCAGTCTCGTCATTAAAATTAGTCAAATCCCTAGAGCTAGATAACTTCGCTGCAATGACTGCAATACGCGGATTGCTTTTAGATATCGTTTTTATATGTTCAATTTCTTTATTGGTGAAATCGTTTCGAGAGAATTGATTGAGTAATTCCTTAAAATTATCATCTTTTATAAGTTCTGGCTCAATATTATTGTACCCATAAACTTTAACATTATTGATTACATCTTTTTTAGCATAATCACGTACCGTAAGAATAAACCGAATATTACTAGTCGTGTTCAGTAGCCCAAGTGTAGAAATATAATTTTGTGTAGTATTAACATCATCAATAAAAACAATATTTTCTTTGTGTAAATTTAGATTGCGTTTTACATCTTGGTAAATATCCTGATTATTGCTCTTGACACAAATAATGTTATACTTATTTCGGTCAAGCAAAGAGCAAATTTCAATTGCAAATCTAGTTTTCCCTGTTCCAGGCTTAGCAGATATTAAGAAGATTCGTTTTTCACTTGATTTAATGGTATTTATAATTTCACTTACATCTCCAATATAGTCATTTGATATAGGTGCATTAGTTTTACTCTCATCATGAATTCTTATGAAGTCATTGATAGACCAAACTTGCTCTGTAGATTCACTGATTGATAGATACTCCTTTGCTAAATATTGAAAATCTATCTTTGTAAGATCATTAGCAATTTCATTAATTCCAATCAATTCTAGCTGATAAGGTTCAGCCATTTTTTCTAGATCTTCTTTTTGTTTAATTGTTATATTTGAAGAAGTATGACAACAAATAAGCCTCCCAACTTTATCTTCAGCAATATTTTCCTCTAAAATTTTTTTCTTAACTGACTGAATGTCTCCTTCTAATTTAGATATTACAGACTTATGGGTGCCATACATAATATAAACATATTTACCATCTTCGTCAGCGTAAGAATCTGGGATCCCTTTAGTTGTTTTATCTGTTCCTTCCTGTGAGCCTAATGAAACAATATTAAAATTGTATTTTCTACTTAGGTACGCGTCACCTAGTTTTTGAAACTTCCCTCCCTCTAGCTCTTTAATATGTTGCTCAATTTTATTTCTTAAACTCATTATAAAAACCTTTCCAGATAAGTATTTCAACATAATTATATCACACTAGTCAAAACCATAAGGTATAGTTTAATTAACAAACTCTTGTACTACATTAATTTAGAGTAGTAAACCAATTATACAAAAATTATTGCTTTCCTGAACAACTATATAAAAAGAAAACCGCTACTCCCAAGAATAGCGGTTTAATCATGTTTTTAAGCTACTAATGTAGTTACTCTATTATTTAAGAGTAACTGAAGCTCCAGCTTCTTCCAATTTAGCTTTGATTTCTTCAGCTTCTGCAGTTGCAACGCCTTCTTTAACAAGTGCTGGTGCACCATCAACAAGTTCTTTAGCTTCTTTAAGACCAAGACCAGTGATTTCACGTACAACTTTGATAACGCCAACTTTTTTGTCGCCTGCAGATGTCAATTCAACGTCGAATGAATCTTTAGCAGCACCAGCGTCAGCAGCACCAGCTGCAGCAACAGCTACAGGAGCAGCTGCAGTTACACCAAATTCTTCTTCGATAGCTTTTACAAGGTCGTTCAATTCAAGGATTGAAGCTTCTTTAATTTCAGCAATAATGTTTTCAATGTTCAATGCCATTGTTATTTCCTCCAAATATGTTTTAAATTTATAATAGATTTTTCGTAGCTAGGCTACGCTGCGTAGCTTAAGATTAAGCTGCGTCTTCTTTGTTGTCTGCAACCGCTTTGACTGCAAGAGCAACGTTGCGCACTGGCGCTTGAAGTACAGAAAGGAGCATAGAAAGAAGTCCTTCGCGGTTTGGAAGAGTTGCAAGAGCAAGGATCTCTTCTTTAGATGCGACAGCGCCTTCGATTGCACCACCTTTGATTTCAAGTGCTTCAGCGTTTTTAGCAAAATCGTTCAAGATTTTCGCTGGTGCGATAACATCTTCGTTAGAAAATGCTACTGCAGATGGTCCAACAAATACTGATGCAAGATCTTCAAGACCAGCTTTTTCAGCTGCACGACGCAAGATTGAGTTTTTAATCACTTTATACTCAACTTCGCTTCCACGAAGCTCACGACGAAGAACTGTATCTTGCTCAACTGTCAAACCACGAGCGTCTACAACGACGATAGATGCAGCAGCTTTCATTTTTTCAGCTACTACGTCAACTAGTTCCGCTTTTTTAGCAATAATTGCTTCACTCATTAGTGTGTTCACCTCCGTTATTATTTTGCTTGGGGAATTTTTCCAAAAGAAAAACGCGCCCAAACCTAGACACGAAAGTACAATACGCTTCTTTTTACATGATACGTTTTGTCCTCGGTAGGATACTTATGAGTCGAGCTCCCCTACTGTCTTAGGCAGTTTTTTCAAACCGTATATAAGTATAGCATAGTCAAAAAAAGAATGCAAGATTTTTGCAAACTTTTTTTAAAATTTTTCGTGATTGTTCTTTTACAGTTCTACTGTCAGGACTCGGCCTTGCTTCACAACCTGTTCTCCGGCGATATAAACATCATCTACATCACTGGATTTAACAGCATAAACCAGGTGAGATAGCATATTTTCTTTGGGTTGGAGATGAATTTTTCCCTGTGGTTGAATAACCAGAAAATCTGCTTGCTTGCCAACTTCCAGACTTCCTATCTGTTCTTCCATTCCTAGGACCTTAGCCCCTTCGATTGTCAGTGCCTTAAGAGCTGTTTCGATTGGAAATTGGCTAGCATCTCCGCTCTTCATTTTCTGTAGTAGTGCGGCTGTCCGTCCTTCCTCAAACATATCTAGATTATTATTGGAAGCAACCGAGTCAGTCGCAATTCCGACTGCTACACCTGCTTTTTGGAGTTGGATAATTGGAGCAATTCCTGAGGCCAGTTTGAGATTACTGATAGGATTGTGGGCGATAGCCACTTGAGAGGTTGATAAACGTTCAATTTCTCGCTCGTTTAATTCGACCCCGTGAGCAAAGACAGACGGATGCTCTAAGTAACCCAGTTCTTCTAGAAAGGCGAGTGGACGTTTACCGTATCGTTTCAGGATAATGCCTGATTCCTCCTTGGTCTCCGCAACATGGATATGGATTGGAATATTCAGTTCTTTCGCCATATCTAAGCTCGTTTCCAGCAAATCTCTACTACAGCTGTAAGGAGAGTGAGGAGCTACCATAACCTTGAAATTTGGATTTTCATATCCTAAGATTTCCTCGATGATGCCTCGTGTTCTAGTAATGGTCTCAGTAGTTGTTTCTGCCTCTGAAGAAAAGAGGGTCGGTGAGAAATAACAACGCATCTTAGAATCTTTCACTGCCTGATAAATCCGCTCAATATCCACACCATTGGGATTATACATATCATTAAAGGTTGTTGTTCCTGACTGGAGCATCTCTGTCAGAGCTTCTTTGACCGCCTTGGTAGTCATGTCGGGAGTAAACTCAGCTTCTGCTGGCCAGATATAGTCATTGAGCCATTCATGAAGATTGCTATCATCTCGAATCCCCCTCAAACCTGTCATAGCAGAATGAGTGTGACAATTAACCAAACCAGGCATGATCCAGGCTCCCTGATAGTCTATAATCTGCTCAGCTTGCTCTAAAATCTCTGACTTCTCTTGACCGATATACACGATTTGAGAATCCTTAACAGCTAAGATTCCATCTATATAGACATGGAAATCTTGATCACAAGTCACGATATTTACATGCTGAAAGACTTTCATACTAGGCTCCTTTTCTAAAAGACAATTTAAAGTGAACAATTTTTCTAGCTATTGTAACAAAAAAGTCACCCGAAGGCAACTTTTTTTGTCCATAAGATTTCAAAGTAGAAAGGATTAGTCAGAGCTAAAAGCTGCAGCTTGTTGCATTTGGTAATACTTGCCCTTTCGAGTCATGAGATTCTGATGATTGCCATACTCAACGATGTCACCATCCACCAAGACTAGAATCAGATCCGCATCTTGAATGGTTGACAAACGGTGGGCGATGATAAAACTTGTGCGCCCCTTCATGAGCTTAGCAAAGGCATCCTGAACCAGCACTTCTGTCCGTGTATCGATAGAAGAAGTCGCCTCGTCTAAGATAAGAATCTTTGGAATAGCCAGAAAGACACGCGCAATGGTCAAAAGTTGAGCCTGACCGGCAGAGAGAGATTCACCTGCATTTTCTAGCTTTGTATCATATCCCTGTGGCAACTGTTGGATGAAAAAGTCTGCATTGGCTGCTTTGGCAGCAGCAATCACCTGCTCCCTACTGGCATCAGGATTTCCAAAAGCAATATTGTCATGAATGGTCCCTTGCTTGAGCCAGGTTTCTTGAAGCACCATTCCAAACTGCTGTCGAAGAGAGGCACGACTATAATCATAAATGGATTTCCCGTCCAGCAAGATATCTCCTGAATTAATGGGATAAAAACGCATAAGAAGATTGATAAGCGTTGATTTTCCGGCACCTGTCGGGCCAACAATAGCCACCTTGCTACCAGCTGGGATGTCAATAGATAAATCCTTAATCAAAATCTTTTCAGGATTGTAACCAAAAGAGACCTGTTTAAAGGAAATTGCTCCCTTAACCTGGTCACTGGTCAAGACTTCCTTACCTGTTTCAACCACTTCAGGACTTTCTAAGACAGCATAAACACGCTCTGCACATGCCAAGGCACTTTGCAATTCGGCTAAAACTGAAGAAATATCGTTAAAGGGTTTGGTGTACTGTTGGACATAGTTCAAAAAGGTCACTAAACGCCCGATGGTCAAGGTAGACCCCATCATGATACGATAAGCTCCTACTCCAGCTAGAAGAGCATAAATGAGCGCATTAACAAAGCGAGTCGAAGGATTGACCGTTGAAGAATAAAAGATGGCTGACTGAGAGTAGCTTGAGTAGTTGTCATTAGCCTCACGCAGCCTTTGGATAAACTCTGTTTGAGCATTAAAAGACTGGATAATCGTCTGTTGGCTAAGCGATTCTTCAATCAACTGGGTCTGAATTCCCCTCGTCTCTGTTTGCTTCTGAAATAGATGATAGGAGCGTTTAGCAATAAAGCGTGAGATTACCATAGATAGTGGCGTCAACAGCAAGACTAAGAGGGTCATGAGGAGATGAATTTGGAGCATGGCTAGAATACTAACCAAAATCATCAAGACGCCAATGAAAAATTGGTTAAAAATCATGGTCAAGCCAACTGCTAACTGTTCTATATCCGTGGTTACACGACTGACCATTTCTCCACTGCCTTGCCGATCTACAAAAGAAATCGGTAAACGATGGAGCTTATGGATGATTCGCTCTCGCAAGTTTCTAGTATAAGAGAAGATTAGGCGATTATAGAGGAGAGGATTGACCCATTGAACGAGAGTATTTCCTATGACCACCAAAATCATCTGAATGAAAATGTGCCAAAAAACTGATGATGAACCAGTCACTAGGACTTGGTCGATGACCTGCCCAATCAAGATAGGTAGGTAGATTGATAAACCAACCTGAGCAATAGTTCCTAGAAAGGCTAAGAAAAGGAGGAAAGGATGGCTTGCTAAATCTTTGGCCAAACGTATGAACGTCTGGTTTGCAGTTTGTCGTCTCATGCTAGTCCTCCTTTCCATGTTGGGATGCGTTGATTTCACGATAGACTTGACTGGACTTCATCAAGTCCTCATGCTTGCCGATAGCTAGAAGCTCACCTTTTTCCAAGAGGAGAATCTGGTCAGCCATCTGTAAAGTCGAGGTTCGTTGAGAAATCAAGATTAAGCTTGTATTTGGTAAGTTTTCTCGGATAGCTTTCAAGAGCTTGGACTCAGTAATGGTGTCGAGGGCCGAGGTCGCATCATCTAGGATGAGAAATGGAGCTTGGCGCAAGACTGCTCGAGCGATCGACAACCTTTGTTTTTGTCCACCTGAGAAATTTCGTCCTCCTGCCTCAACTAGGGTATCTAAGAGCCCTTCCTTTTCACTAACAAAATCCTTGGCTTGTGCAATTTCCAAGGCCTGCCATAGTTCTCGGTCAGTTACTTCTTGATCTAAACCTAGAGTCAAGTTGGAACGAATAGTTCCCTTAAAGAGTTCAACCTTTTGGGGCACATAGGCAATCCAAGACCGCCACTCCTCCAAATTACGAGGACTAGATCCATCTCGATAAAGGTCAATGCTTCCCTTATCTGCTGGATAAAGTCCAAGGATGAGTTGTACCAAGCTTGATTTACCAGAACCCGTTCCCCCAATAATACCAAGGATTTTCCCTTGAGTCAGGTCAAAGGAAATATCTCTCAGAGAAGGCTGGGCCGCATCAGGATAGGTAAAGGTCAGTCCTTGAACTTGTAAAACCTGATTACTAGTAGTTTGCTTTTGTTCTAATTCTAAATGGATATTTTCTGGAGCTTCAGCAAAGACTTCCTCGATTCGCTTAGCAGAGATATAGGACTGGTTTAGGGAATTTATCAGCATAGCTAGCTTGACCAATTCCACCAAAATCTGTAGGAGATAGTTGATGAGGGCAATAAGAGCACCTTGACTGAGTAAGCCTCCTTGTATAGAAATATAGCCTTGCCAGATGATAACGAGAAGAGTTCCATTGACAATCAGATAGGTCAAAGGTGTTAATAAACTAGACCAGAAACCAGTTTTCTCTTGTAATCTAGCATAGACTTGGTTAAGGATTTGAAAAATCTGTAACTCTCGTTTTTCTTGCCCAAAAGCACGAATAACTCGCATCCCTTGTAATTGCTGGCGCGTTTCTTGAACCAATTGGTCCGTTTTCATTCTGAAACTGCTGTAGAGAGGATTGACCAGTCGAGAGAGGCCTACAATGATAATGGTCAAAATGACAACCATGACTAAAAACCAGAGAGTCAACTCAGTTGAGATTCGATAGGCCATAAAGATAGCTCCAAAAACGATAATTGGTGCTCGCAAAAAGAGACGCAGGAATTGATTGATACCAGTCTGAATCTGGTAGGTGTCCGAAGTCAAGCGAGTCACCAAGCTCGAAGTTGTCAAACGGTCTCTGCTGTCCTTAGGCAATGAAAGAATATGACGATAGAGGTCGTCTGTCAGTTCTTTGGCAAATCCTACCGCTGCCTTGGCTGAGTAAAACTGAGCTATCAAGGCCACTACAACGCCAATCACTGCAAAGATAAGGAGCAGACCAATCTGCATCCAAAGATGTCCTTGATTTCTCTGAGGCAAGGATTGGTCAACAATTCCAGCAATCACCATGGGAACCAAGAGCTCAAAAACAGCTTCTAACAGCTTGAACAAGGGGGCTAAAATTGATTCCTTGATGTAGGGTTTGAAGTAAGATAATAAGTGTTTCATAAATCCCTTCTATTCGTATACTAGAAATAAAGAAAGTGGGAATCGCCCACCATCTCTGTTTTATTTGTTTAAGTAAGGCAATAAATAGCCATATCCTGCCTCTTCCATCTCATCCTTGGCTACAAAACGCAAGGAAGCCGAATTAATACAGTAACGGAGACCACCTAACTCCCGAGGGCCATCTGTGAAAACATGCCCCAAGTGAGCATTGCCTGACCGAGAACGAACTTCTATTCGCTCCATTCCATGGCTCAAATCCTTGTAGTAGTGAATCAATTCCTTAGAAATCGGACGGCTAAAACTTGGCCAACCACATCCTGAAGCAAACTTATCCTTGGCAAAAAAGAGTGGCTCACCCGTCGTGATGTCTACATAAATCCCTTCTTCAAAGGTTTGGTCATAGGCATTGCTAAATGGAGCCTCTGTAGCAGCTTCTTGGGTGACACGATAGGACTCTTCTGATAAACTGTCCTTCAACATTTCTTGACTAGGTTTTTCATAGTTTGCTGCATCAATCAATGGCTTCTCAGCATCCGCCACATCGATATGACAGTAACCTGAAGGATTTTTCTTAAGATAGTCTTGGTGGTAATCTTCAGCTAAGATATAGTGGCGAAGTTTCTCCACCTCTACTGCAATCTTTCGACCCAGCATGCGTTCCTGCTCCTGCACCACAGTGTAGATAGCTGGCAAATCTGCTTCATCTTGGTAATAAATCCCAGTTCGATATTGGCGACCACGGTCATTCCCTTGTTGATTGATAGATAAAGGGTCGATGACACGGAAATAATAAAGCAAAATCTCTCTGAGTGACACTGCCTTCTCATCGTAAATTACTTGAACCGTTTCTGCATGGTCTGTTTCCTTGAGCAGCTGGTAATTGGTCGTTTCGACTTGTCCATTAGCGTAGCCAACACTGGTTGCTAGCACTCCAGAAATGCGGGAAAAATACTCCTCTAGGCCCCAAAAACAACCGCCTGCTAGATAAATTTCTGCCATCTTTATTTCTCCTTTATCAAGTTTTTAACTAATACTCCTCGAAAATCTCTTCAAACCACGTCAGCTTACATCTGCAACCTCAAAATAGTATTTTGAGCTAACTTCGTCAGTTCTATCCACAACCTCAAAACGCTGTTTTGAGCAACCTGCGGCTAGCTTCCTAGTTTGCTCTTTGATTTTCATTGAGTATAAACTTCTTTTCAAAAAAAGGATAGGAAGCCCTCTGGTCAAGTGGTTTCCCCATCCTGTCTTCTATTCTTTATTTTGCTTCGACACGGACACCTTGGGTATCAACTTTCAAGCCATGCAGTTTTCCTTTGAAGGGTTGCTTTTCCAATTCAGCTTTAATCTTCGGCATCTTGTCATGAGAAGCCAAGACCATAACTGTCGGTCCAGCACCAGAGAGATAGGTTGCATAGGCACCATTTTCTTTAGCCACTTGCTTAATCGTCGCAAATTCTCTTACCAAGTCCTGACGATAGCGCTCATGGAAGAGGTCTCCCTCGATTGCTTGCCCAGCGGTCACCATGTCTCCTGCCAACAAGGCTGCAACCACCACATTGGCGATAGAACTGGCAGCAACAGCTTCTTTGTAAGACAATTTCTTAGGCAATACACCACGGCTGTCTCGAGTACGCAATTCATAGTTTGGAATGTAGGCTAGGAAATCACACTCTGGAAAGTCTGCTACAATAGCAGAAACTTGTCCATCAACAGAGCTTGCAATAACGAGATTACCATAGATTGCTGGAGCCACATTGTCAGGATGTCCTTCAATCTTAGTCGCCAACTGCAATTTTTCATGGTCTGACAAGTTGAGCTGACCCAGTTGGTTGGCTAGCTCAATCCCAGCAACGATAACCGAGCTAGAAGAACCCAAACCACGCGCCAAGGGAACATCACTGGTCATTTTCAAGCGTCTTGGTTGCAAGTCCGGTACAATTTGCAAAGCAATTTTGAGCAAGAGATTACGCTCGTCATGTGGAATCCATTTGCCAATCTGGTGTTCAATCAACCACTCATCTCGTTCTTCGCAGACCTCAATTTGAAGATACTTGGTTACAGCTACACCGACCGAGTCAAAACCTGGCCCGATATTGGCACTGGTTGCAGGTACGATAATCTTCATCTTATTCTCCTAGCACCTTGAATGTATTCAAGAGGTCGAATTCTGAAACCTTCTTCAATTCAGCTGAAACATTTTCAAGCTGGGCTTTATTAATCTTATGTGTGATGATAACGACACGCGCCTTATCACCTTCTTTGCCATCTTGGAGAATTTGCTTGAAGGAAATATCTTGAGCGTTGAAAATCTCAGCCAATTTCAAGACCTGACCTTTTGAGTCTGGAGCCAAGATTGAGAAATAGTAGTTTGCTTTAACATCCTCAGGATTTGCCAAGACCAAGTCACGGCTGTATTCGTTGAAGTCTTTTCCAATTGTTCCATCATTCAAGCGACGAACGATACGGACAATATCCGCCACAACACTTGTTGCAGTTGGTTTTTGACCAGCACCTGGTCCATAGTACATAGACTCACCGATACCAATAGATTCTACAAAGACAGCGTTCATTACGCCATTCACACTAGCAAGTGGGTGTGATTTAGGTAGGAAGGTTGGAGTTACTTCTGCAGCAATCCCTGAAGGAGTTTCCTCGATAGAACCAACCAATTTCACTACATAACCAAGCTCTTGAGCTACAGCTACATCTTCTGGTGTGATGTTACGAATTCCCTTGTGGGCTACGTCATCGAAGGCAACCTTCATGCCAAAGGCAAATTGGCTCAAAATCACCATCTTGTAGGCTGCATCAATCCCATCTACGTCATTTGTAGGGTCACTTTCTGCAAATCCTAGACGTTGCGCTTCCGCAAGAGCATCATCATAAGACCAGCCTTCTTCGACCATCTTGGTCATCATGAAGTTGGACGTTCCGTTGACTACTCCAAGCACGCGCGTAATTTTGTCAGAAGCCAAGGAATTTGCCAAAGTACGAAGAATTGGAATCCCACCAGCTACTGCTGCTTCATAGTAAAGTGCTACCTTGTTAGCTTTAGCGATTTCTAACAGTTCTGCACCATGGACAGCCAAAAGGTCCTTGTTAGCAGTAACAACGTGTTTGCCAGCCTCCAAGGCACGAGTGATAAAGGTCTTAGCAGGTTCGATACGACCCATCAATTCCACTACGATCGTAATGTCTTGATCTGACAAAATATCATCCACATTGGTTACAAAGTTAAAGTCATTCCCTGCTGCAAGCAAGCGGTTCTTTTCATCTTCATCCTTGACCAATACCTTAGCAACTTCAATCTCTGAATGTGCTGATTGATTGATTTTTTCTCCATTTTCCTTTAGGAGGAAAGGCACACCACTTGCAACGGTACCAAATCCTAGTAAAGCAATTTTAACTGTCATGTTTGTCTCCTCGAAATTTTCTAATATAGCCATTATAACAGAATTTTATGAAAATTCCTATTATAGTAAATCACTATTTCAGTCTAGAAAAGAAAAAACGAATCAGACGATTCGCTCTTCTTAAAATCTAGAAATAGCTTTCCAGAAATGATTATCCAATCTTTTGCAGATTAAGTACTGCATCGTGATTCATCAAGACTTGACCATATTCTTGCAAGACTGAACGACTGATATCACTATCGTCTGCAAACTCGCGCATACGGGCCAAAAGCCACGCTGGATATGGACTTGGATGATTTTCAATATCCACTAAAATGGTCAAATAATAGCGCTCATTCATCTTGTAGAGTTCAGAAGTTTCCATCTCAAAAGTCACTGTCTTAGCAAAAGACACCAAGTCAGCCAACTTAGCAAAAGAAAGGATGTAATAGATGTAAGGCTCTTTCTTACTTTCAACTTCTTGTTCAGCCTGCTCTTGCTCTTCTTCCTTGGCTTCAACCTGCTCTAGAGATTGAATGGCTTCGATATCATCCTTAGTTTTGTCTGCGATGCTTTTTTCCAAGGTTTTGATAAATTCATCTGGCGACATTTGAGCCAATTCTTCCATGTCTGGCAAATCCGATAAGTCTTCAAAATCTAGATTTTGGTCAATCTTTGATTTGGTTACAAAAACATCAACCTTATCAGGTTTTGGAGTCACACGGAAGCTCAACATACCTGTATCCAAAAAGCTCTCAGGCATCTCTAACTCATCCAAGATGGCATAAAAGAACTCTTCTGTTTTTTCTTGAGGAACAAGAAAGTCAGCAATCTCCATGCCACGATCCATCAAATCCTCTAAAGACATCGTGATTTTCAAAGTTGTATCACTAATTTGTTTCATTTTCATTGCTAGTAACCTCATACTTTCAGTTCTATCTATTATACTAGATTTTTACGATTTTATCAAAAGAATGGAGCGAGAATGTGATATAATACTAGAGACCATTTTACAATACAAGAAAGAAAGTACAATGAAAAATATAAAAGTTAATGCACTGGCTAGCTTACTAGTCAATGTTCTCAATATCGTTTTTCCGCTGATAACCAATCCTTATCTGACTCGGATTCTCAGCAAATCCAATTACGGTTATTTCAATACCGCAAATACCTGGGCTAGCTTTGTCATTCCTTTAGCCGCATTTGGAATCTATAACTACGGAATTCGAGCTATCAGTAAGGTCAAGGATGATAAAAATAAAATCAACTATGTTTTCTCTAAGTTATTCTATATCTCCATTATCACATCTGTTCTAACAACAAGTATCTATTTCCTATTTATTTATCTGGATAATAGTATTGAAAATTTGAAAGAACTCTACTATATACTTGGTGTCCAGGCTCTCTTCCAATTCCTTTATATCGAGTGGATGAATGAAGCTTATGAAAATTATGCATTCATCTTATACAAAACATTGGTTATTCGTATTGCCATGTTGGTCGCTATCTTCACCTTTGTAAAAACTCCAAATGATATCGTACCTTATGCAATCATCATGAGTGCAACGACAATTCTCAACTATCTACTCAGTTTTCTCTGGATTAAACGAGAAGTTTCCTTTGTTAAGATTGGTCTTGTCGAATTAGTCAAAGCATCTAAACCACTCTTGACCATGTTGCTTCTAGCTAATGCCAATATGCTCTACACCTTACTTGATAGAATGTTTATTACCAAAGGACCTGATGAAAACTACATTTCTTATTACACCATTGCTTCTAGCATCGTTATGTTGATTGCCAGTGTCCTGAGTGGAGCTATCAACGTTAGTATTCCACGTCTCGGCTACTATCTCGGTAAGAAAGACTACGAATCTTATAAAAATCTTCTGAACCAAGGAGCTGCCCTCTTTTATTTCCTTATCATTCCAACCAGTATTGGGATTATGGTATTAGGGAACTACGCTGCAGTCATCTACTCTTCTGAAAAATACCTTGAAGCTGGTATTGTGACTAGTGTCTTCGCTTTTCGGACTATCATTTGGGCTATTGAGTTGATTCTTGGTAAACAAATTATCTTCATCAACGACCACGAAAATCGTTTAACAGCCTTTTACTTTATTGGTGGCGGCGCTAATATCCTACTCAACAGTCTCTTGTATTTCAATAATATTTTTGCACCAGAGTATTACATTGCTACTACTATTATTGCAGAAACTGTAGTTGTTCTACTAGAAATTTACTTTATCAAGAAACATCATCTGCTTGACTTAAAAGAAATCTTTACTACTTTAACACGCTATACTATTGTATCCCTTGGATTCATCCCGATCTATTTTGCGTTTAAATTCCTTTTCCAAATCAACTCTTATACAGTTAACCTCAATATGATACTCATGGTACTCTCGACTGTTGCAACCTGTGGAATCTATTATCTCTTGACGCTATTTCTTACCAAAGATAAAACACTCCACTATGCACTCAATCTTGCTCTTGCTAAGATTAAAAGAAATTAAAAAATCACCTACCTATCTAAAACAAGGAATATCCCAGTAGATAGGTAGGTGATTTATTTTATCGAATTATCAAAACAACTTGCTCATAAATTAATCAATCCAGTAATTTTTATCAGTTCCTGGATTTTGATTTTCAATAGGCGGAGGAGTCATATAGTCTTCACCAAACTCGTAAACCAGAATCTCATGGAATTTTCTAGGAACCTTCACAAGAATATTCTCATATGGCATTTCAATTGTATCATATAGCCACTCTTTCTTAATTCCACTTGGATAGTAAGAGTCATAGGTAGTACATGCAAGATCTGTAGACTGCTCAACATCATATTGCAAAGCTAACTTCTCTAATTTTTCATTCCATTTCTGTGGAGAAGTCAGTCTAAAAATTGTAGATGCAAAATAACGTGGTAAATTTTTGACACCTCCATTATCTATTTTGACTCCTTTAAAATTCAGAGACGAAAGTCGAATAAATTGTTTATAAAGCCTCATCTTTTTTCTATCACGTTCATCTGTAACAACACCATCGTATGGGAAAATGTCAACACAAGTACCTAGAATAACCGACTTATCTAAAAGATTAGCATCTCTTCTTGTCCTCACATCATAAACTCTCATATATGTATAAGGGTAGCCTTTTGTTTCTCTATATGAAATTAATCTGTAATAGGGATGTTTTTCATTTTTTAATATCTCATAGAGCTTTTCAAATTCATCTCGAGCCAAAGAAATATCGGTATCATCATCCCAAGGAATAAAACCTTTATGGCGTACAGCTCCTAGCAAGGTTCCAAAATCAATAAAATACTTGATTTCATGTTCCTCACACAATTCATGCAAATAATTTAAAATATCTAATTCAATTTGTTTAATTTCTTCAAGAGTCAAAATTTTCTCTGACATCTATTATTCACTCCTAATCTTTTTATATCGAGTCAATGGTTTCTTCATTTCAATAACATCATTGGGATACCTTAATAATTTTCCACAATTGAAAATCATGATGAGAGAACCTTAGCTCAACTGGTGGCAGTTGCGTATAATCTCCGTAGTCCGAGGTCAGAATTTCATGATAGTCTTTTGGAATCATAAATTCCTTACCTTCGAATACACCCGTAATAGTTTGATTCAACCACTCCCGCTTCCAGACTGGTTTATTCATATCTTTATAAATAAGATAGTCAACCAACTCGTAATCATCTACTTTTCTAGATTTAGCAAGCTCATCAATGCCTCTAATATACTTATTCGTATTTGTGAAATAGAAGATAATGACTGATATATAGCGAATTAAAGAATTTAATAGACTTTTAGTATTGGTAATCCCTTTAAATGTATAACAGCTTAATTGACGTTTTTTTATAAGTCTCGTCATTTTATCTTTAAAAACCGAGTCATCCTCGTAACCATCTACAGGGAAAATATCTACATAAATTCCCATATTGGAATCAATTCGAACATCTTCTTCTAGTAAATAAGTTTGATTATCCTGCACTTTCATGAAGGGATAGACATAGTTGAGATTATTTTTATAAGACATCACTTCGTAACGTTCATCAGGGTTAGCGATAAGATAGTCTTGCAACTTTTCATAATCTTCTCGTAACATACAGATATCCATGTCATCATCCCAAGGAATAAAACCTTTGTGACGAACCGCACCGATAAGACTGCCATAAGCTAGGAAATATTTGACACCAATTTTCTGACAAGTTTCATGAATGTATTCCATGATTCCTAGTTCCATCTGTTGAATCTCTCTAATATCAGTTACTTCCTGGTAACGAATACCTTCATCACGTTTGCAAACAACTAATCCATAACCAATAATCAACCAAAAAATAATATTGATAAAGTTAGTTGAGTACATAATCTGACTTTCAAATAATTGACCGAACAAGATGCCAAAGAAAAGAATCATAATCAACTTTTCAGAGTTCTTTTTGGAAACAATCAAATAAGTCAAAAAGCGCTTAATTACATATCCTAGTAGAAGCAGAAAGGATACTAAACCTAAAATTCCAGAACTAACAAATATCGTTACCAAAATGTTATGGAAATTTCCACCAATAAGAGAATTTTGAATTTCGAATTTACTGAAATATTTTGTGTAATAATCTGGAACATTCCTTACACCGTAACCAAAAATTGGTTTCGCACTTCCCATTTTTATAGCATTTTTCCAAATATAAGTTCTACCACTAGGTGTTGTTTCTATTAGATGAAGTTCACCTGTTTTTTTTATAACTGAAGAATCCGTTTCTGCATAAGATTGTCCTTTATTTAAGTCTAATACAGTCGCTTTCCCCGAAGATATGTAAATAGAAGTTACATAACTCAATCCGATGTTAGTAGCAGAAACAAGTAAAGCAGAAACAATAAATATTAGAAATCGCTTAGCTAACTTGCCCCTGTTAATAAAGAAACTATAAAACCCAATCATTAACACTAAAGATAATAAAGCACCCCTACTTTGCATGGTTGCGAAATAAACTAATTGAATCACATTATTCAGTTTAAGATAGACAGAATATTTACTTCCTTTATGAATCAAATACATAGCCAAAACAATGCTAATATATGAAAAAATTGCACTAGCATTGGGATTGACAATTCCCCACAAACGCCCATTCATAACACCATAGTAATAAGATTGCTGTCCAATTTTAAATAGGATAAGTACTTTACTTACTAATAATGTAAATGCAAAAATCGCAGAAGAAAAAGAAATAATTTGAATAGTGTAAGCAATCCAATCAAATAATTTCTTTAATTGACCTGATTCTAACATGGTAAATAATAAAATATAGGTTACCATAAAGAGAATCTCAATCACATTTCCAATCAAATGTCCAGAGCGATTGAAAATAGCTGATAACAGATGACTTCCAGCCAATAGACCAAATAAGGACAGAAATTTACGATCTACTATGATTTTTTTCCACTTAAACAATAATGTATAGCAAATATAAAACAATACAATTGCTGATAATCCCTTATAAAGAGGATTGGCTATCTTATAAACTAGTGAACTCATACTTAAAATCGAAATAAAAACAAACAGATATGAAACCCATAGTTTTGATTTTTCAAAGTATTCATTCATTATTGGAAAATTCATTTTCAACTCCTTCTCATAATATTAGTTTCTTAATCCAACAATTTTTTTATATATCCATGGAGAAAAGACAAGTGACAGGACAGCTATCTTACGAAATGTGGTGAAATAAATATCCTTCCATATTTCGTGTCGATGCTGAATAATCCAAGTCCTTAGTTCGACTTTCTCCTTTTGATACTGCTCAGATGAAGTAAATATGATTTTATCGTAGACTGTGATATATGACCAACATTCTCTATTTTTTAATTCATATTTTAAACGAGGAAAGGCTTGTGATACTTGAGCAATGATGTTCTTATAAACTTCTATCGTGTCAAATACATACCGATTAACAGATGTTGTCGCACTTCCCTCACGATGATCATAATAATAAATTGGTTTGTCAATAAATACGCTACTACATCTTGTCTTTAATAGCAATTCAGTTAAAAACAAGGCATCTTCTGCTAGATGGTAATCTGTATTAAATTTCTCATCTACCAGCAGGTCTCTCTTAAATAGTTTTGCGACTGGAAAGAATGATGTCTTAGTGGTCATCAGTAATTCTTTCATGGTTTCTTCTGTTGACCAAAGTTCTTTTCTACCAGAATACGGGGGTAAATCTGTCACTATTCCATTTTTGATATGATGTAGAGGAGCAATCACAAAACCTACATTTCCTCCCTCAACTGCACTAGCTAAAGTAGCTAGGTAATCCTTGGTGACGAAATCATCACTATCTACAAAAGTTATCCAAACACCCGTCGCTAGCTGAATTCCAATATTTCTGGCATTAGAAACACCAGCATTTTCGATATGGTAAACCTTGATATTTTCATACTGATATGCTAAATGATCACAGATTTGTGCACTGGAATCAGTAGAACCATCATTTATTAGGATTAGTTCAAAATTAGTATAAGTCTGATGAAGAATTGACTCCACACATCGCTCCAGGTAGGCTTCTACATTGTAGACTGGAACGATAACGCTAATTTTTTCACCCATCATGCTCCATATTCTCCCTTATATTCTGTATAAGACTTATCCATATCAGCGATGACAGCATCATGATGTGGTAACTGCTTGTCTGCTGGTGGAGGTGTCATGTAGTTTCCAAAAGCAGTGCTGAGATAGGCATCATAGCCAACTGGAACGGGCATCTCTGTCTCTTCAAATGGCAAGAAAAGATTATCCTCAAAAGATTCGATTAGGTACTTATTTCTCATGTAACCAGGCCCGGAGCATAACTCCGTGATTCCATCGCTCTCAGCCAGATTGTACTTGGTCATTTCTTTTTCAGCTTTTTTCCATATGCGATAACGGAGAGCTTTTGGCGTTACCCCCAGTAAAATACGGCTTCCCCATTTCATTACTGCACCATGCTTTTCTGGAATAGTTTGCGCACAAAAGAGTGAATAAATCAGTGCCCAGCGAACCTGCTTCTTTCGCTCAGCTGGATTTTTCGGATAATAATCCAAAGGTAAAACATCCAAGGCCAGACCATGTGGCAAATCCAAATCCTGCTGATAAGGTTTGATACAGGTGGTCTCCTTGTCGCGAATGGTAATAAAAAGATTGCGGTCGACAAAATCCTTGTCACTCTTTGACAGGAAATAACGCTCATCTGCATAACGAGGCCATAATTCTGCCAATTTCTCATAATCCTTACGAGGCATAAAAAAGTCTAGGTCGTCGTCCCAAAGAATGAAACCCTTGTTTCGAAGGGCACCAATAGCACCTCCACCACAAAGATAACAAAGCAAATCATGTTCTTTACAAAAGGCCACAAAATATTCAGCCATCTCCAGACTTCGAGCCTGAATTGCTTTTAAATCAGTCATATTGTTCATTATTCTTTCTATCGTATCGTTCCATTATACCACAAATAAGGGATGAAAATCTATTGCAGACTGTAAAAAATCAAAGCCTGACTGCTAGATAAATAGCCTTCAAACTTTGATTTTTCTATCTTATCTCATTCCCATTTGAGATAGCTTGGTTTGATATTTATTTTGGTCTACTAAGAGTGCCTGTCCTCCATAAACATCATAGGCATCGACCCAATCACCTAGTTCTGGAACTGTTAATCTCTCAATACCATTTTGCGCTCCATCTAGGAAGGATAAACCATTGGTCAATAAGAAACTATAAGGAACATTCGTAGAGGTCATCCCAAAGACCTTACCAAGTGCTTCTGATCCAGTAAAGAGTTTGGTTGGATCCTTGAGTTGCTGCAGAACAGCTGTCAGCACTTGCTGTTGTCTCTTGGTACGACCATAATCACCTTCGTCATCATCACGAAAACGTGCATAATTGAGCAAGGTTGAACCGTTCATCTGCTGTTTCCCAACTTTGATAGTCTGGGTTGGTGACTCTGTTTCCGTAGCATGTAAATCATCTCCGACTGTAGCTTCGGTTAAAGGTAGGCCTTCCAAAGTTGAGAATTTGGCATCAATCGTCACACCATCAGGAAATAGAGTGTCAATAGCGGTTGCGAAGGCCTGAAAATCGACCAAGGCATAGTACTTAATGTCCAAATCAAAATTATCTTTCAAAACTTGACGAACCATTTCTGCCCCTTTTTGCCCCTCTTGTTCCCCTAACTCATAAGCAACATTTAACTTATTATCGGACTGCTTTCTACCATTAATGACTTGACTGTATCCGTCTATATAAACCAAATTGTCACGCATAAAGCTGGCCAGCTTGATTTTTTTATCTGAGCCACCAACGTTTAGAACCATAATCGAGTCCGTTCTCGTCTCAGCACTGTTTTGGCCAATCCGTCCATCCGTCCCCATAATCAAAATATTGACCCCATCCTTGGTATCTTGACCATGAAAAACTTCTACTTGAGCTGCCTTAGCATTGGCAGGTTTGGTTGGATCCGCATTTGAATAACCTTTTAGGAACATAAAAATCATACCAAAACCGACACAGGCTAGAAGAGCAAGCAACCCTGCAAAAATGCGCCCCCAACGAATCTTACGTTTTTTGGACTTAACCTTTGGAAGAGAATGGCTTTTCTGGTATTTTTTTGCACGACTACGGTTACCGTAGGTTGGAAGAGGAGACTGATTGACTGGTTCCATAAAAGACTCTTCCATATCGTGATTTTCATTATGAATTTCTGGAGAAACTTCACTACCACTAGCCATATTTAACTTACCTTGCAAGTAAGCAAACTCCTTTTTCTCTCGCTCATTGAGGTAATGAATGTTTTTAAAAAGATAGTCATAACGCAACTGCTCGTGATGGCTTAAAGGATTTTCTTTGCTCATCTTCTCTCCTTTCCATGGTCTGATATTGGATAAATGGGATAGGCACCCAGAACTTTATACTGGATTCCAATCGCTTCTAATTCTTTTTGGGCAAAGTGGACCAAATCCTTATCGGCATAGTCCACATCGATAATGAAAAAGTATTCGCCCAGTGCTGTCTTGAGTGGCCGACTTTCAATTTTTGTCAGATCAATTCCTCGCCAAGCAAAGGTCGAAAGGGCCTTGTAGAGTGCACCTGGAAGGTTGTCAGGTAAACTTAAGGCTAAACTCATTTTTTCACTTTGTGCTTGCAAGGGAATAGTTACACCCTCGGCTCCCAAAACCCAGAAACGTGTGAAATTAGCTTCCATTTCTTGAATATCTTCAGCAATCAGTTCTAAGCTATATTCTTCAGCAGAACTTCTTGGTGCAATGGCTGCATAAGGCTGGTCTGGATGTTCGGAAATAAAACGAGCCGCATAAGCTGTACTAGCTGTCACCTCGATTTGGGCCTCTGGATACTGTTCATCGATGAATTTCTTTCCTTGAGCCAAAGCCTGAGGATGAGAAAAAATCTTTTCAATCTTAGTGTGACCTGGAACCACCATCAACTGCTGATGAACAGGCTGAACGATTTCTGCCACTGCTTGAATGCGAGCCTGATGAAAAAGGTAGTCCAAGGTTTCATGCACACTACCCTCTATAGAATTTTCAACTGGCACTACAGAATAGTCCACCAAACCTTGCTCATAGGCCTTGATGACATCCGTAATATTGGCGAAAGCCTGCAATTCCTCATGAGGAAAAGCAGTCTGCACAACGTGGTGTGAAAATGATCCCTTGGGACCTAGATAAGCAATTTTCATCTCAGTTCCTCTATAATTTCCTCTGGGCTTAGCTTGGTCACATCCAAAACCCGACTGGCCACTTCCTCATACCAAGCCTGTCTTTCTTGAAAAATAGCTGCAAGTTCTTCCTTGCTATTATTTAGAAAAAGCGGGCGCTGATTGTCCTTATCAGCTGCGATACGTTGATAAAGAGTTTCAAAATCAGCTTTCAGGTAGATGTTATCAGAATGAGTCTTGAGTAAGTCACGATTTCGTTGAGAAATAACCACTCCTCCTCCAGTTGACACAACTTGGTCCGTTTTTAGTAGGTCAGCTAATACTTCAGACTCTATCTGACGAAAGGCTTCTTCTCCCTTTTCCGCGAAAAATTCCGCAATGGACATACCTAAGCGTTTCTCAATCAGAGCATCCATATCAAGGTAATTAGGGTCCAATCCTCTAGCAATTGTAGATTTACCAGCACCCATAAATCCGAGTAATACCTTAGCCATGAATCAAGCTCTCCAAATCACCAAAGAAGCTAGGATAGCTGGTATTGATGGCTTCTGCACGGTCAAGCTCCACCTCTCCATCTGCAACCAAGAGGGCCGCAATGGCCGTCATCATGCCGATACGGTGGTCTCCAAACGTATTGACTCTAGCACCGTGAAGGACTGATTTTCCTTTGATAATCATTCCATCTACCGTCGGAGTAATATCTGCTCCCATACTATTTAAGGCGTCTGCCACCACCTGAATGCGATCTGTTTCCTTGACCTTGAGTTCCTCAGCATCCTTTATAACTGTGACACCTTGGGCTTGGGTAGCAAGAAGGGCAATAATAGGCAATTCATCAATCAAGCGTGGAATCAAGGCACCACCAATCTCTGTTCCTTTCAAGTCAGAAGACTCAACAGTCAAGGTTGCAGATTTAGCCACTGGGTCCATTTCGGTTACTTCCAATTTTCCACCCATGGCACGAATGACATCTATAATACCGGTACGCGTTTCGTTGATGCCCACATTCTTAAGCACCAAACGAGAGTTTGGAACAATCAAACCAGCAACTAACCAAAAGGCTGCACTGGAAATATCTCCTGGTACGACCACCTTTTGTCCAGTCAGTTTTTGCGGCCCTTGGACTGTGATTTTTTTACCATCCACACTTAAACGGCCGCCAAATTGTTGCAACATATCTTCAGTATGATTACGGGTACACTCTTTTTCGATAATAACGGACTCCCCCTGAGCTTGCAAGGCCGCAAACATCAAGGCTGACTTGACTTGGGCTGAGGCAATCGGCAACTCATAATGAATAGGTGCTAGGTTTTTCGTCCCTTTTAAATGAAGGGGAGGCAGATCTCGCTCAGTTTGCCCTGAAATGCTGACGCCCATTTTTTTCAATGGAATCGTCACACGGTCCATAGGACGTTTGGAAAGACTGTCATCTCCAAACATTTCTACTTCAAAGTCTGCACCAGCAAGAACGCCTGAAATCAGGCGAATCGAGGTTCCAGAATTTCCCATATCAAGGGCATTTTGCGGAGCTTTTAAGCCATCCATACCTACACCTTGGATGGTAATAACCCCATCTTTATCCTCAATCTCAACACCAAGGTCACGAAAAACCTGCATGGTAGAGAGAACGTCTTCACCTCGCAGAATATCATAAACCTTAGTTTCACCCTCAGCCAAACTTCCAAAGATAATGGAACGGTGGCTGATAGACTTGTCACCTGGAACTCGGATACTGCCATGTAAGTGGCGAATGTTTGTTTTTAGTTTCATACTGGACCTCATACTTGCAATACTTTTACCTATTTTATCATAAAAAGCCAGAAATTCCTTAAAAATTCCTGACTTTATGATAGTTATTTTCTTATTTTAGCAATTCTGAAACTGGTTCAAAAACAATTTTTTCAATGTCAGAAAGGTAAATTGCCAATTGTTGTTGCTTGGTAAAGAATTCTGACAAGAGGCTGTTCCCCTGAATCTGCTTGCCAAAGCCTTCCATCTTATCTTGGAAGAAAGCGTCTGGCATTTGACCTGTCTGTGCTAGTTTTTGAATTTCCTCTTGAAAGGCAACATATTCTGTGAAGATTTTGCTTGCCTCAGCATCTGCTGCAATCGCATCTTTAGCTGCTTTAACAGCCTTGTATTCTGGTAATTCGCGCAGACCGCGACTGAGTTCGTTTGCACTATCGTAAATATTTGACATGATTTTCTCCTTTTTCATTTCTTTTAAAATTACTAGTCACTCTGTGGTCTTTATTATTGTGCAATCACTTTTATATGACCTCTTGAATGTCCATTGCTTAATTCCTTATCTGGTATATACTCTATCTTCAAAGTTCCTAAATTAGAGCCTGTTTTTATTTCATTTGACATAAGATTACCAAAATAGTTATTTATCTCATCATCAGATAAGGATGATTCAATCGATTTAACAATATCATGAAATACTTCTTTCATTCCCGCAACACCAGATTCACTATTTTCATTTGTCTGATTTATTGCTACATTGATTTGATCAGTATCATTTGCATGTAAAAGTTCCAAGTAATACCCATAGCTTGATGCGAAATATTTTATTTTTATATTTCCTTTTTTGATATTTTCTAATTGGCTATTCGAATGTTGATTATAGCTATTGATAAAGTCATTAATAATTCTATCGTCTACATACTTTGAATTATTTTCCTCTTAACTTATTTCTTTCTTGGATGGTTCATTTTTTGTCTCAACACTTGCTTCTGAAGTAGTTTTCACATCTTTTTTAACAGCGTAAGCTCTAAGTAAGATAAAAGAAATAAAGATAATACCAAATATGAATCTAGGCTCTATTTTAGGCATATTTTTCTCCTTATTTGATGACAACTGTGTAGTCCGTATTTTCTGAAATTAAGCGCTCGGCTCTTTCCAAGTCTTGAGCGTTTTTAAATGAAATTTGTAGGATCCCGTGAATATCTTCACGGTTTTCCTCGTTGATGTGGATGTTAACCAAGGAAGTTCCACGTAGTAGTTCCAAAATCCGCAAGATGACATCTTCTTCATCGGGAACATCGACATAAAGGTCATAAGAGCTATCCACACCGCCACGCTTATGGATTTCCATGGCCTGCCGTTGCTCACGCGCTTGGTTGAAAAAATTCCAGATTTGCTCCTCATCTCCCTTGCTGATGGCCTGACCAATCTCTTCCAAACGCTCCTTAAAATCCTCAATTCGATCCAAAATAGTCTCACGATTAGACAAGAGAATAGAAGTCCACATACCTGGCTCGCTTTCCGCAATCCGAGTCATATCTCGAAAACCACCGGCCGCGAAGCGCCTTGCCATCTCATGTTCTTGAGCATAGACCGCGGTCTGCTCCATGAGACTGGAAGCCAGAATATGAGGAAAATGACTAATCTGAGAAGTGACTCGATCATGCTCCTTGGCATCAATCTCGATAAAACGAGCGTGAAGACCTGAAAGCAAATCCTTCATTTCCTCAAGCGTGTCAGGACTTGTCAGGCTCGAAGGTGTAAAGATATAATAGGCATTTTCAAAAAGATTGACATCCGCAGAAGCAGCCCCTGTCTTGTGACTACCAGCCATGGGATGAGCCCCGACAAAGCGAACAGGTTTGCCAGCCAAATACTGCTCCGTCGCATCCACAATGGCTGACTTGGTCGAACCAGCATCTGAAATAATGACGCCTTCTTTTAAGTCTAAGTTGGCCAACTCCTTAATGAAAGCAATAGTTTGTTTGATCGGCAAGCTAAGAATAATGATATCTGCCATAGGAGCAAAACTGGCAAAATCATCCGTTGCACGGTCAATCATACCTTCTTTCAAAGCAATATCTCTCGAGGCTTGACTGCGATTGTAACCTAAAATTTCATAATCTGGATGATCGCGTTTGATGCCAAGTGCCATAGAGGCACCGATCAACCCAAGACCTGCGATATAGATTGTTTTTGCCATAGGAACTCCTTAATAGTTCTTTGTATAGTCTCGATGTTTGGCCACTGCTTCTTTTAATTCCTCTAGGTTATCTGATGAGAATTTTTCAAGGATTTCTTGTGCCAGAACCGTTGCCACAACGGCTTCCATAACTACACCGGCTGCTGGAAGAGCGGTCGGATCACTTCTTTCGACTGTTGCCTTGTAGGGTTCGTGGGTTTCGATATCCACACTCATAAGAGGCTTATAAAGAGTAGGAATAGGTTTCATGACGCCTCGAACAACGATAGGTTGCCCATTGGTCATACCACCTTCAAAGCCGCCCAGATTATTAGTACGGCGAGTATAGCCGTCTTCTTTAGACCAGAGAATTTCATCCATGACTTGGCTGCCTTTACGATAACCAGCTTCAAAGCCAAGACCAAATTCCACCCCTTTAAAGGCATTGATAGAGACAACAGCTTGAGCCAATCTTGCATCCAATTTTCTGTCCCATTGGACATAGGAACCAAGACCAACTGGAACACCTCCAACGACTGTCTCAATAACTCCACCAATTGTATCACCATCACGTTTGATTTGGTCAATATAATCCTTGATTTCCTGTTCCCGTTCTTGGTTGACAATAGAAACTTCAGACTGGGCAGCTCTTTGCTTAATCTCAGCCACTGTTAGATTTTCAGGAACATCGATTTCCTTACCACCAAAGACTACGACATGGTTGGCAATCTCCATATCCAGTTCAGCCAAGATGCGTTTAGCTACTGCCCCAACTGCCACTCGCATAGTTGTTTCACGAGCAGATGAGCGCTCCAAGGAATTTCTCAAATCGTCAAAACGGTACTTGATCCCCCCAACCAAATCAGCATGTCCTGGGCGAGGATGGGTGATTTTTCGTTTGCTTTTAAGGCGGTCTTCAATATCCTCCGCAGACATGATATCCAGCCATTTCTGATGGTCTTTATTAATGACATCCATGGTAATAGGAGCCCCTGTTGTCTTCCCGTGGCGAACACCAGAAGTAAAGACAACCTGGTCACTCTCAATCTTCATACGGCCACCACGACCGTAGCCACCCTGACGGCGTTTAAGGTCCTCATTGATGTCCTCCGCTGTCAAAGGAAGTCCAGCTGGAATTCCTTCAATGATAGCCGTCAGACGGGGACCGTGTGATTCTCCTGCAGTTAAATATCTCATACACTCTCCTTATTTTACCAAGTAGTCTTTCATCTCTTCCAGAGAAACTGGGTGAATGGTTGTCGAACCGAGCTCTGGTACCAAGACCAATTTCAAGGTATTGCCACGCGCCTTCTTATCATGAGTCAAAGCCTGATAAAGCTTATCAACATCCCAGTTTTCATAGTCAACAGGCAAGCCAAATTTCTGACACATGGTTGTAATGGACTGGGTTATCCCAGCTGGCATAAGGCCTTTTTCCTCAGCAACCTTTGAAATTTGTACCATACCCATAGCCACAGCTTCACCATGCATGACTTTTCCATAGCCAGCTGTTGCTTCAATGGCATGGCCAATAGTGTGGCCAAAATTGAGGTAAAGGCGAACACCGTTGTCCAGCTCATCCTCAACCACCATCTTGCGCTTAACCTGACAAGAATGTTCAATCAAGGTCTCCGCATGCTCCAAAATGCTCTCTACAGAACCATCCAGCTCCGTCAAGAGAGCCCAAAGTTCTGGATCCTCAATCAGGCCATACTTGATAACTTCACCCATTCCTTCAATCAACTCTCTCTTTCCAAGTGTTTCAAGGACAAGCGGATCAATCAGAACCCCATCTGGTTGGGCAAAGGTACCCACCATATTCTTAGCAAATGGAGTGTTAACGCCTGTCTTTCCGCCAATAGAAGAATCCACCTGGGCAGTTAAACTAGTCGGAATCTGAACAAAGTGGATTCCCCTCATATAGGTAGAGGCTACAAAACCAGCCAAGTCCCCAACGACACCACCGCCAAGAGCAACGATTCCATCGCTACGAGTCAAACCCTGCTTAACTAAAAATTCATAGACTTTCTGAACAGTGGTTAAATTCTTTCTTTCTTCACCTTCTAAAAAGTCAAAAACGGCTACCTGAAAACCAGCATCTTCTAGGCTGAGTTTGACCTTCTCTGCATAAAGAGAAGCTACATGGTTGTCTGTTACAATGACCACTTTTTGTGGTTGCCATAGTTCTCGCAACCATTGACCAGCCTGAGCCAGACAGCCTTTTTCAATCTGAATATCATAAGGATGATGAGGAATATCGATTCTGATTTTCATAGGAGAATCTCCCTTTCTTTATTGGTATTTTTCTGTTAAGGACTGCCAAATCTCTTCTGTCGGCATTTCCTTTCCTGTCCACAGTTGAAAAGCTTCTGCAGCTTGATAGAGCAACATTCCCAGACCATTGACAACTGGATTCCCCTGACTTCTAGCCCATTTCAAAAATGGGGTTTCAAAAGGCTTGTAAATGATATCTGCTACTAAGAGAGTTTCTGGTAAGACTATGCTTTCAGGAACTGGAGATGATTGACCATCCATGCCCACACTGGTGGCATTGACCAGTAAATCCGACTCAGCAATCCTTGCTTGCAGTTCAGAAACATCTTCTAAAGCATACAAGTCCACCTTAAAGCCTGTCTGCTCCTGTAACTTGTCTAGGTAAGGTCTTGTTTTTTCCCTTGAAATCGAACGAACAAAAACCGAAATCTGGCTAACGCCATCCAAAATAGCTTGTGCCAGAATGGACTTGGCCGCACCACCAGCACCCAGCAGAGTCATCTTTTTACCTGTAATTGTAAAAGAAGGCAAGCTCTTAAAAAATCCCTTGCCATCTGTATTATATCCAATTAAATTGCCATTCTCATTGACAACCGTATTGACCGCACCAATCAAGCGCGCTTCATCGCTCAGCTCATCCAAATAAGGAATCACCTGCTCCTTATAGGGCATGGAAAGGTTGATACCAAACATCTGGTAGCGACGAATATTGGCCACTGTTTCTGCCAAGTCACCCGCTTCAATCTCCCAAGCTACATAAGCACCGTTGGTAGCTGTCGCCTCAAAGGCACTATTGTGAATAAAGGGGGAAATAGAATGCTTAATAGGATTGGCAACCACGGCAGCTAAACGTGTATAGCCATCAAGCTTCATCCAAAATCTCCCTGATTTTTTTCATGTTAGCTAGAGAAATCTGACCTGGGGCACTAGCCTCATCTAGACTAGCAAAGGACCAGCTAGAACCAGTCACATCTGCAGTGATACGAGAGACCTTGCCCACTTTTCCCATAGAAATGGTCACATATTCCTGTTCAGGATTGAGGGTTTTAAAGCCTCGTGTATAGTTCATCAAGTCTAGCACATCCTGCTCCGTGTGGGCCATAACCGCAACCTTAACAAGTTTTGGATTTAAGCTCGTCAACTCTGACAAGATTTCCATCATATTTTCAGGTGTTTCTTGGAAATTGTGGTAACTCAAAATGAGATTCGGGAAGTCCAGCATTTCCTCAAAAACATCCTTGTAGCTATAGTACTCAAAATCAATATAGTCTGGTTGATAGAGTTGCGCCACTTCCTTGATTAGATGGATATATTCTTCTGGAGCAAGGTCAATTTCTCCCCCTTCAGCGCGAGTTCGCAGAGTGAAAACCAACTCACGGCCAGCGAATTTTTCAAAAATAGCTGGAGCTACCTGCAAAATCGCTTCCTTAGGTAGATAGTCGGCACGCCATTCAATGATGTCGGCATCTAGGTACTTCGTGGCATCCAGAGCCTGGGCCTCCTCTAAACTTCTTGGCATTACTGAAACGATTAATTTCATTTACTAACCTTCATACTAATCACCTTGAGGTAATTACTACTTTCATCTTTTTTATTATAGGCAAAATCTGCTGGAAGACCGTATTTATTTAAAATCTGGTAACTTCTTCCTGCAAAGCCTTTATCAATTTGTTCTATAAATTTCTGGCGGGAAACATTGGCAGCATTGGTACTAGCAATGATAATCCCTCCCGGATTTAAAATCTCAAGACTCTGGGAAATCAACTTGTGATAATCCTTGGCCACAGAGAACGTTTGTTTTTTGTTCCGAGCAAAGCTAGGCGGATCTAGTACAATCACATCGTAGGTCAAGCCTTTTCGCTTAGCATACTTGAAATACTCAAAGACATCCATGACTATAAAACGATGGGCCTCTGTCTCTGTACTGATTCCATTTTCCTGAAAATGCGCTTGAGACAATTCTCGTGAACGTTTAGCTAGGTCAACTGAAGTTGTCTGGCTTGCTCCTCCCATAGCTGCAGCTACTGAAAAGACTGCTGTATAGGAAAACATATTGAGCAAGGATTTACCCATAGCCAATCCGTCAACCAGGCTCCCACGAACCTCGTGCTGATCTAGGAAAATCCCTGTCATCAAGCCATCATTCATAAAGACTTGATAGAGGACACCATTTTCCAAAACAGTGAAGAAGTCAGGTGCTTCTTGACCATAAACATGGGCAGATTCATAGTCCAAACCCTTAAAGCGGATCTTCTCATAGGTCCCTAAAACCTCAGGAAAAACCTGTCTAAAGGCTTCTGAGATAAGCTTGCGAATCTGATAAACATAAGAGTTATACCAAGAAAAGACGGCATACTCGCCATAAAGGTCCACTGTCAAACCCCCAAAGCCATCTCCCTCTTGGTTAAAAAGACGAAAGGCAGTTGTCAAATCATCTTGATAGTAAGCTTTTCTCTTTTCTTTAGCTTTTCTAAACAACGTTTCAAAGAAAGCCTGATTAAAGGCCACCTTGTCTGTGCTAACAAACCAACCCAAGCCCTTGTTTTGCTGAGAAAGGTAGGCAGTCCCAAGAAAGTTTCCTTCTTGACTATGGACTTCTACTTCCTGATCCTTGAGTTGGATATCTGCAAGATCGCTGGCTTCCAGTAAAACAAGCCCCTTTGCGAGCTTCTTTTCAACCCTTTTGCTGACTCTTATTCCATTCATAGTCACTATTATAGCAAATTTTGTGACAATTCTCAAAAAAGAAACTACCCTTGCTTTTTTACTCTAGTTTTAAAAAATGGTATACTAATACTAATAAAAACTTAGGAAGTAATTGTGTGAGAATCAATTTTAACAAAATCCAAAAAGCCATGGGTACCAGACTGGGTTTTGTCCTAACCCTTTTAATCCTCTATTGGCTCAAAACCTTATTAGCCTATACCGTTGACTTCAATTTAGATATTCAATTGGGTAAATTGCAGGGAAATTACCTTGCCTTTATCGCCTTTTTCAACCCCCTGCCTTTGGGACTCCTCCTGCTGGCTCTAGCCCTCTATGCTCGCTCAACCAAGGCCTTTTACAGTCTTAGTATAGCTATTTATAGTCTTTTATTCATTTGGCTCTATTCTAATATCTTTTACTATCGAGAATTTAGTGACTTTATCACGGCTAATACCATGAAAGTAGTCAGCAAGGTATCTGTTGGTACTGCGGAACTAGAGTTACTACGCCTTTGGGATTTCATCTATTTTATAGATTTCCCACTGCTGGCTTATCTTCTCTATAAAAAGATCATCCAGCTGGATAGGAGACCTTTCAAATTCCGCTCCAGTGTTGCCATCACTGCTCTTTCAGCCCTGCTCTTTTCAGCTAATCTTTTCTTGGCAGAGATTGAACGTCCCGATCTCCTATCGCGAGGATTTTCTAATTATTATGTTGTCCGCGCTCTTAGTTTGCCAGCCTTTTTAGGCTATAGTGCCAACCAATCCTACAGCGCCAACAAAGAACGTGCCAAGGCCTCTGAGACTGATCTTCAACCTATTACAGATTATATTCAAGAACATTCTGCTAAGCCCAATCCAGACTATTTTGGCTTAGCCAAAGGGAAAAATGTGATTTATCTCCACTTGGAGAGTTTCCAGCAATTCCTGCTTGACTATAAACTCAACATAGATGGAACTGATCATGAAGTCACTCCCTTCCTTAATTCCCTCTACCATTCGCAATCAACCCTAGCCTTTTCGAATATCTTTAACCAAGTCAAGGCTGGTAAGACCTCAGATGCGGAAACCATGCTGGAGACTGGTTTGTTTGGACTTGACCAAGGTTCCTTTATGGTCAATTACGGTGGTACCAATACCCAGCAGGCAGCACCTTTTATCCTATCAAAAAACGGCTATCAATCGAGTGCCGTCTTTCACGGTAATATCGGGACCTTCTGGAATCGAAATACGACCTATAAACAATGGGGCTACCAATACTTCTTTGATGCTTCCTACTTCACCAAGCAAGACAGTAGCAATTCTTTCCAATATGGTTTAAATGATAAAATCATGATGAAAGATTCTATCCAATATCTGGAGCATTTGCAACAGCCTTTTTATGCCAAGTATATCACGGTGTCCAATCACTATCCCTATGCTAGCAATCTGACGGGAGATGAGCTTGGTTTCCCACTGGCTAAAACCAAAGATGAAACAATCAACGGCTACTTCCAAACAGCTAACTATCTGGATAGTGCCATCAAGGCCTTCTTTGACTATCTCAAAGAAAGTGGCCTCTATGAAAAATCCATCATCGTCATCTACGGAGACCATTATGGCATTTCTAATTCCCGCAATCCTGACCTGGCACCTTTGATTGGAAAGACTTCTGAGAACTGGTCGAATTACGACAATGCCATGTTGCAACGAGTGCCTTTTATGGTAGTCATGCCTGGTTATGAAAAAGGACAAATCATCAATACCTATGGTGGACAAATTGATATCTTACCGACTCTCGAACACCTCCTTGGTATTGAGTCCAATTCCTTCCTTCAAGTTGGACAAGATCTTCTGTCTCCAGACCATCAAAAAATCGTTGCCTTTCGGACTGCCAATTCCTTTGTCACACCTAAATACACTAGTTACGACGGACGTACCTACTATACTGAGAGTGGTCTTGAAATCAGCAATCTTGATGAACAAGCTCAAACTGAACTAGAAAGCGTTCGTCAGGCAGCCAGTCAACAGCTAAAAATCAGCGACCAGATTCAAACTGGTGATTTGATACGTTTCTACCAAAAAGATCATCTTGGAACAGTTGATACAGAAAGCATTTCTTACCTCAATTCCTTACCAATTCTGCAAAAAATTGAGCAAGAAAAAGGTAGTCAGTCAACTAGTCTCTTTAGCCAACGACAAGGTAAAACCAGTACTGACCTTTTCAAAGCACCAAGTTACCAAGAACTCCACCCCGAGTCTGCCGAAACCGAATCAAAATCACAATAAAAAATGCTCTTCCGTCTTGGAGGAGCATTTCTTTTTATAAGATTTATCAAGCAAGCGACCAACTATCTCATCTTTTTTCTATTTCCGTCAATATGCGTGACAGGTAGTAATGATATCCAAAAATAGCAAGACCAAGCAGAAGGATAAGAGCTCCTACTCCCAAGCTAATGGCAAGGATAGGGGAGAGAGACCGAACCAAGAATATGCTCCCTATTACAAGGGCCATTAAGATTGCACTATAAATTAAGAGTAAAACTATTGCTACTATACGATTTGAACGGTTCACCAGGTCCGTAATGTTACTCCAATTGGTTGACAGATTTTTCACGTCCTTAAAGTAATGGTGGCAAGAAAGGATGACACTGGCAAGGGTCCAGACTACAAGAAGGTAAATCATCGAAAGGATGGGCAAGCCTAGATATAGAGAAAGACCAAGTAAAATCAAAACTGGTAAAAAGGACTGGACAGCAAATATAATCCAAAATTTCACTTTCACATAGCGAGCAAAGTCAAAAGGTAAACTCTTAAGAAAATCAACATTTTCCCTCTCCAAGGATAAGGCTATTGAATGCAGGCTGGTGATATTGTTATTGACAACAGATATAAAAAGAGCTATAAAAAACAAGGGTAACCAGTATGGAGGATGAATGTCCGGAACTATCTGAGAATCTCGGATGTTGGAAATCAGACCGATCATCATGAGATAAGGAAGGAAAGCACTTGTAAAAAGCACTGTAATCACGCCAGTCCCCTGTCCTAAAAGGGTGAGGTGGTAGCGTAAAACCATACGGAAAAAGCCCTTTTTAGTAGTTGAAAGCCCCTCCTTACTGCGACGTTCTTTTTTGACCTTCTCCTCACTATTAAGTAGGATCACATCATAAAAACGAGGAAAAACCTTCTTTTTGGTCAGGTAAAGCAAGAAAAGAGTTAGAATTATCCAAGCGAGCAGACCCAGTATGGCTTCTGTCGAAAAAGGCTCCACTGCTATTTTGTAAAAGATATGAAGAGGATAAAGGAGAAATGGAATGTCTCTAACTTTGTCAACAATACTTCCAAAAGTCGACTGTAGAAAGAGGACAAATATTAAAGGTATGAGAACTCCTATTCCAATCATCACATTCGAAAAAATAGACTGATACTTTCTGAAAACCGTAGTCTGAGCCAAGAAATGTACTGCCACTACCATCACTAAAGTAACAGAGACAAATAACAAGGCCAAGGACAGCAGCATCAAAGGCAAGCCCAGCCAAAGAGAAGGAGCTAGCCTAATATAGAGGACTAGAAAATAAGCTAGGATTGGTACAATTCCAGCTAGAGCTGGCAAGAGAACAGACAGTCCTTTAGCAATTATAATCTCTGATTCTTTAAAGGCATAGGGCCTATACGATACCAAATCCTTACTCTCATAAAAGACATTGTAAAATGCAGTGAAAGAAGTTGAAAAGGCAAGCACCAGTAAAATAGCAATCATGCTACTAAAAAAACTTGGCATTTCCTCAAAAGGAAAACGAAAGGCTATATTTATAAACATGATGAGCATCAAGAGACTGGAAAAAATGTAAGAACTGAGGACTCTAGCGGAAACATTTACTTTTTTTCCAGGATTTTTAGCTTGCTTCTTTCGTAGATTAGCCAGATTAGCTTCTTGAGATGAATAGAGGATATTGATATCAACTAATTTTTTAATGACCTTGAGACGCATCTGAAACCTCCTCTTTTCTACCAGCAAGACTCAGATAAATACTTTCCAAAGACTGGTCTGGGTGGTCTTTTCTCAAGTCCACTACGCTACCACAATAAATCAAATGTCCCTTTTTCAAAATGGCAATCCGATCACAGACTTGCTCAGCTACCTCTAGGACATGAGTTGAAAACAAGACCGTCTTCCCTTTTTGTGCATGTTCCTTCATCATTTGCTTCAAATCAAAGGCAGCCTGGGGATCCAAACCAGTCAAGGGTTCGTCCAAAACCCAAATATCAGGATCAGACAAGAGTGCTCCGATGACAAAGACTTTCTGACGCATTCCGTGAGAAAGGGTTTCAATAACCTGATAGCGGTTTTCAGCAAAATCAAAAACGTTCAATAGCCTAGCTAGACTAGCCTCCAAGTCAGAGCTAGTCAGATCATAGGATGAAGCAATCAATTCCCAAAATTCATTGGCCGTTAAGCGTAAAAATAAGTCAGGCGAGTCTGCTACATAGCCAATCTTTCGTTTAATAGCTAAACGATTTTCCGATAACTCCTGACCGTCTACCAAAATACGACCACTGCTGGGTGAAATGATACTGACTAAGGATTTTATAGTGGTCGATTTTCCAGCCCCATTATGGCCAATCAAGCCCATAATCTCTCCATTTTCAATCTGCAGATTGAGATTGCTCAAGGCCTCTTTATCACCATACAACTTACTAACATTTTGAAATTCAATCATGAGAAATCTCCTCTCTTTATCTATGTAATTTACTATAATTATAGCGCTTTCATTTTAAAAATCAACATTTTATATAAAATAGTCAAAAACTTATTATTCAGTTTTACGCAAACGTTTGAGCTAACCGATACTTTATGATAGAATAAAGAACAAGATTGACAAGTAAGAGGAAACATCATGCAAAATCAAACACTCATGCAATACTTTGAATGGTATCTGCCCCATGACGGCCAGCACTGGACGCGTCTGGCTGAAGATGCTCCACACCTAGCTGATCTCGGTATCAGCCATGTCTGGATGCCACCAGCCTTCAAGGCTACCAATGAAAAAGATGTCGGCTATGGGGTCTATGACTTATTCGACCTAGGCGAGTTTAATCAAAAAGGTACTGTCCGCACCAAGTATGGTTTCAAAGAAGACTATCTTCAAGCCATTCAAGCTCTAAAAGCACAGGGAATTCAACCTATGGCCGATGTGGTGCTCAATCACAAGGCTGCTGCTGATCACATGGAAGCCTTTCAGGTTATTGAAGTGGATCCTGTAGACCGTACAGTTGAACTTGGGGAACCCTTCACCATCAATGGCTGGACTAGCTTTACCTTCGATGGTCGCCAAGATACCTACAATGACTTCCACTGGCACTGGTACCACTTCACTGGTACAGACTATGATGCCAAACGCCGAAAGTCTGGGATTTATCTGATTCAAGGAGACAACAAGGGTTGGGCAAATGAGGAATTGGTCGATAATGAAAACGGTAACTACGACTACCTCATGTATGCCGACCTAGACTTTAAACATCCTGAAGTCATCCAAAATATCTATGACTGGGCTGACTGGTTCATGGAAACGACTGGTGTAGCTGGTTTCCGCTTGGATGCCGTTAAACACATTGACTCTTTCTTCATGAGCAATTTTATCCGTGATATGAAGGAAAAATACGGTGAGGATTTCTATGTTTTTGGTGAATTTTGGAATCCTGACAAGGAAGCCAATCTGGACTATCTTGAAAAAACGGAAGAACGCTTTGACCTTGTCGATGTTCGTCTCCACCAGAATCTCTTTGAAGCCAGTCAAGCTGGCGCAAACTATGATCTTCGTGGTATTTTCACAGATAGCTTGGTTGAGCTCAAACCTTACAAGGCTGTAACCTTTGTCGACAACCACGATACCCAACGTGGTCAGGCTCTTGAATCTACTGTTAAAGAATGGTTCAAACCAGCAGCCTATGCCCTCATTCTATTACGCCAAGACGGCCTTCCATGTGTCTTTTACGGAGACTACTATGGGATTTCAGGGCAGTATGCTCAACAAGATTTCAAAGAAGGCCTTGACCGCCTCCTAGCCATCCGAAAAGATTTGGCCTATGGAGAGCAAACAGACTACTTTGATGATCCTAACTGTATCGGTTGGGTACGTTCAGGTGCTGAACATCAATCCCCAATCGCAGTTCTTATCTCAAATGACCAAGAAAACAGCAAGTCAATGTTTGTCGGCCAAGAATGGGCTAACCAAACCTTTGTAGATTTACTTGAAAACCACCAAGGTCAAGTTACAATTGATGAGGAAGGTTATGGACAATTTCCAGTCTCAGCTGCTTCGGTAAGTGTCTGGACTGCCAATACAATCTAATTGCCATTGATTATAAAGCCAGATCCAATCAGATTTGGCTTTTTTCTATTCACAAAAAGACCTACCCAAATGGATAGATCTTTATTTTCTTACAATTTACCTGCTACTGCATCCAACAATTCTTGGATCTTAGCTTGGTTGCTTCCTCCTGCCATGGCCATGTCTGGTTTACCACCACCACGTCCATCGACGATTGGTGCTAATTCTTTGACAAGGTTTCCTGCATGAAGGTCTTTTGTCTTGCTTGCTACAAGGACATTGACTTTATCACCAATAGCGGCAACTAGGACAAGAAGATCAGAGTAGTCTTTTTGTTTCCAGTTATCCGCAAAAGTACGAAGAGCACCAGCATCAGATACAGATACTTGGCTAGCAATGTAACGGTGACCATTGACTTCCTTCACATCCTTGAAGATATCGCCTGCGGCTGCAGCTGTGGCTTTTTCTTTCAACTCAGCATTTTCTTTTTGCAATTGACGAAGTTGTTCTTGAAGTCCTTCTACCTTGTGAGGTACTTCTTTAAGTTGAGGTGCTTTCAAGGTTGCTGCGACAGCTTTAAGAGCGTCCTCTTGTTCACGGTAGGCTTCAAAGGCTTCCTTACCAGTCACTGCCAAGATACGGCGAGTTCCTGATCCGATACCTTCTTCTTTGACAATCTTGAAGAGGCCAATCTCAGAAGTGTTACCAACGTGAGTACCACCACAAAGCTCGATAGAGTAGTCACCAATAGTAACAACACGGACTTCTTTACCGTATTTCTCACCAAAGAGGGCCATAGCACCCATTTCTTTAGCAGTGTCAATATCCGTTTTAACTGTCTTCACTTCAAGAGCTTCCCAGATTTTTTCGTTGACTTGCTGTTCAATCGCACGCAATTCTTCTGCAGTTACTGCTTGGAAGTGTGTAAAGTCAAAGCGAAGGAATTCAACTTCGTTAAGAGATCCTGCTTGTGTTGCGTGGTTTCCAAGGATATTATGAAGGGCAGCGTGAAGCAAGTGAGTCGCAGTGTGGTTTTTCATAACACGGTGACGACGATTAGTATCGATTGCCAAGGTATATTCTTGGTTCAAGGTAAGTGGTGCAAGGACTTCAACTATATGAAGAGCTTGTCCGTTTGGTGCTTTTTGAACATTTGTCACAGTAGCCACAACCTTACCTGACTCATCCAAGATTTGTCCGTGGTCAGCGACCTGTCCACCCATTTCAGCATAGAATGGCGTTTCCGCAAAGATAAGTGAGGCAGTTCCTTCTGATACAGCTTCTACCTCTGCATTATCAGCCACGATAGCCACCAATTTAGAAGATAATTGGCTAGCATTGTAGTTGAAGACACTTTCTACAGTGATGTTTTGAAGGGTTTCATTTTGCATACCCATTGAGCCACCCTTGACAGCTGACGCACGCGCACGCTCTTGCTGTTCTTTCATGGCTGCTTCAAAACCTTCACGGTCTACAGTCATACCAGCTTCTTCAGCGATTTCCTCAGTCAATTCAACTGGGAATCCATAAGTGTCATAAAGTTTGAAGACATCTGAACCAGCGATAACAGATTGACCTTTTTCTTTCAAGTCAGCTACGATGCCTTGGGCAAAGTGTTGACCTGAGTGAAGGGTACGGGCAAATGACTCTTCTTCACTCTTAACGATTTTCTCAATAAAGTCACGTTTTTCAAGCACTTCTGGATAGTAGCTTTCCATAATTTTTCCAACAGTTGGAACGAGTTTGTAAAGGAAAGGCTCGTTGATTCCCAATTTTTGACCATGCATAGAAGCACGACGGAGAAGACGACGAAGGACATAACCACGACCTTCATTTCCTGGAAGGGCACCATCACCGATGGCAAATGAAAGGGAACGGATGTGGTCTGCGATGACCTTAAAGCTCATGTTGTCGCCATCTTGGTCATAAACCTTACCAGACAATTTCTCCACTTCACGAATGATTGGCATGAAGAGGTCCGTTTCAAAGTTGGTCTTAGCCCCTTGGATAACGGCCACCAAACGCTCCAAACCAGCGCCCGTATCAATGTTCTTGTGTGGCAATTCCTTGTATTCGCTACGAGGAACAGCAGGATCTGCGTTAAATTGTGACAAAACGATGTTCCAGATTTCAATGTAACGGTCGTTTTCGATATCTTCTGCAAGAAGGCGAAGACCTATATTTTCTGGGTCAAAAGCTTCTCCTCGGTCAAAGAAAATTTCTGTATCAGGTCCAGAAGGCCCAGCACCGATTTCCCAGAAGTTATCTTCGATTGGAATTAAGTGGCTTGGGTCCACTCCCACTTCAATCCAACGGTTGTAAGAATCTTTATCATCTGGATAGTAAGTCATGTAAAGTTTCTCAGCAGGAAAATCAAACCATTCAGGGCTTGTCAAAAGCTCATAAGCCCAAGTGATCGCTTCGTCTCGGAAGTAATCACCGATAGAGAAGTTCCCCAACATTTCAAACATAGTATGGTGACGTGCAGTCTTCCCTACGTTCTCGATGTCATTGGTACGGATCGCCTTTTGCGCATTGGTAATACGTGGATTCTCTGGGATAATAGTCCCATCAAAGTATTTCTTAAGAGTTGCTACACCAGAGTTGATCCACAAAAGTGTTGGGTCATTTACAGGAACCAAACTCACTGATGGTTCTACAGAGTGACCTTTGGTTGCCCAGAAGTCAAGCCACATTTGGCGTACTTGTGCACTAGATAGTTGTTTCATATTGTCTCCTTATTTACTTGTTTAATGTGATTGGCTTTCCAGCATCTCCACATAGTCAATCGCGACACAGAGGGAAATGACTAGGTCTGCATAAGCGTCCTCAAGGACCGTTACGTTATAGGTAGAGGTCAGATGGAAGAGTTCCTTCTTAATTTCCGCAATCAGCTGATCGCGATCATCCAGCAATTTGAAATTCAAATCCCAGATATTGCCCTCGATACGAAGACCTAGATTATCAAACTCATACTTATCTCGCCAGAAGGTCAACTTCTTGCGAATGACAAAACTCGAGCCATCCCGAAGCTGAATCTCAAAACGAGGAAGCAAGGTCAAGATTTCTTTACTAATCTGACTGACTTGTTCACCATTAACATCATAGATGGTAAAAGTTTTGGGAATCTTAAAAAAATGATCCCTCTACCTGATAGGCGATTTCTCCCCTGTCATCCTTGATAGCGAAGCGTTCGCCTCCAAGACGAAACTTTTGTTTGACAAGAAATGTTTTCATCAACACCTCCAAAAATTAAAAGACAAGCTCATATCACGAAGGGCGAAAAACCGCGGTACCACCTTCATTCAATGAACTTGTCATTCTCTTATTCTTATGCAATTGTATGATTGAGTAGCATGACTTTCTAGCTTAGATGGCTCGCAGCACCGCCATTTCTCTGGACTAAGACAACTGAAAATCAAATCTCAACTTTCTTATTATATCGTTTTTTTAAGCTTGCGTCAACTGGAAATGATACCCATTTAATAACCCATTTCCTACATCTCAGATTACTTTTTCAGAACATATTTTTTCTTACTACTATCACTCTTTTTATCCCAACTTTTATTCCAAAGTTTTGAATTGTTAAAGATAGCTACGAAAATATTTGCAAATATAAAGAACCCTATCACCAAATGTATGGAATCAGTTGTTAGGTATTGTCGATCCAAACCATCCTTTAGATAAAATAGTATATATGTTTGCTGAACAGTCAAAAAGGTTGGCCAGAAACTTTTTTTGAAAAAAGTAGACATTTCCATTGTTTGTTACCGCTTTCTGTAAGGTTAAACTTAGTATACTACTGGGCTAAAAAATAAGCAACCAGAATAGAAAAATATACAGTTAAAAAATTGCCTTCTATTTTTTAAAAAACGAACCAGCTTGACTGATTCGTTTCGTGACTGCTAACTCCTACTTCCGATACATTTTAAATTGTAGGAAGAGGTCGCTGTATTTACCTGTCCATTTATGGTCAAATTTCTCATAAACTTCTAGGTGTTTCATGGTTTCAGCATCTGGATAGAAGGCCTTGTCTTCTTTTTTCTCCTCTGGTAGCAATTCCTTAGCTGGTAGGTTTGGTGTTGAATAGCCGACATACTCCGCATTTTTGAGAGCATTTTCAGGTTTCAACATAAAGTTGATAAAGGCATAGGCTGCGCCTTGGTTTTTGACTGTTTTTGGTATAACCATATTGTCAAACCAAAGGTTGCTGGCCTCAGTTGGTACCACATAGCGTAGATTTTCATTTTTTTCTAGCATTTGGCTAGCTTCACCAGAGAAGGTCACGCCGATAGCAGCGTTGTTCTGAATCATGTATCCCTTCATCTCGTCTGCAACGATAGCCTTGATATTTGGAGTCAATTTGTAGAGTTTGTCTACTGTCTCTTCCAACTGCTGGGTATCCTTTGAGTTGAGGCTATAACCCAGAGAGTTGAGACCTAACCCCAGCACCTCACGCGCCCCATCAAAGAGCATGATGGAGTTCTTATACTCTGGCTTCCAGAGGTCATCCCAATGCTCAGGCGCTTGATCGACCATGGTTTCATTGTAGACAATTCCCAGTGTTCCCCAGAAGTAAGGAATGGAGAATTTATTGCCTGGGTCAAAGGACTGGTTGAGGAACTCTGGTCCGATATTTTCAAGACCTTCAAGTTTTGAATAGTCAAGCGGTACTAAGAGGTCTTCGTCCTTCATCTTGTTGATCATGTATTCACTTGGGATGGCAATATCGTAGGTCGTTCCACCCTGCTTGATCTTGGTATACATGGCTTCGTTGGAGTCAAAGGTCTCATACTGGACTTGGATTCCTGTCTCTTCTGTAAACTGAGTCAAGAGTTCAGGATCAATATAGTCTCCCCAGTTATAGATAACCAATTTTTGACTATCTCGGCTATTGATTTTACTGTCTAGATGAGTCGCAATTCCCCACAAGACCAGAATAATGGCTACAATTCCTGCTAAAAATGAATAGAGTTTTTTCATGCTTGCTCCTCCTTCTCACGTGAGATAAAGTAATATCCAACAACTAGGATAATACTAAAGAGAAAGACGAGGGCAGACAGGGCATTGATTTCTAGCGAAATCCCTTTGCGAGCACGAGAATAAATCTCGACTGACAGGGTTGAAAAGCCATTTCCCGTTACAAAGAAGGTCACGGCAAAGTCATCTAGCGAATAGGTGAAGGCCATGAAGTAACCTGCAATGATAGACGGAGTCAGGTAAGGAAGCATGATTTCCTTGAACATCTGAAATTGACTGGCACCAAGGTCATAGGCCGCATGAATCATGTCACCGTTCATTTCCTTGAGTCGAGGCAAGACCATCAAGACCACGATAGGAATCGAGAAGGCCACATGACTAGATAGAACGGTCAAAAAGCCAAGTGAAAACTTGAGTTGGGTAAAGAGAATCAAGAAGCTGGCACCAATCATAACATCAGGCGCAACCATGAGGATATTATTGAGTGAAAGAAAGGCTTCTTGGTATTTCTTACGAGATTGGTAAATATAAATGGCACCAAAAGTCCCGATAATGGTCGCAATCAAGGCTGACAGGAAGGCCAAGAAAAAGGTCTGAGTCACAATTAACATAAGGCGACCATCGCCAAACATGGTTTTAAAATGACTCAAACTAAAGCCTGTAAAGCTATTCATGTCGTTGCCTGCATTAAAGGCATAGCCAATCAAGTAAAATATTGGCAGGTAGAGGACAAGAAAGACCAGTCCCAGATATAGATTGGCAAATTTTTTCATCGTTCTCTCCTTTCCTTAGTCACCCACATGGTGATGAACATGGTCAGGATGAGAATCACACCGATGGTTGAACCCATACCGTAGTTATCATTTGTCAGGAAATTCTGTTCAATAGCAGTTCCCAGCGTGATAACGCGGTTTCCACCAATCAAACGGGTCAGCATGAAGAGACTCAAGCTAGGAATAAAGACCGACTGAACTCCACTTCGCACGCCGTTCATCGATAGAGGGAAGATGACATGACGGAAGGTCTCCCACTTGGTCGCACCGAGGTCATAGCTGGCATTGATGAGATTGTTATCCATATCGTCCAAGACATTGAAAATCGGCAAAATCATAAAAGGAAGCTCGATGTAGCTTGCGACAAAGATAAAGGAGAAATCGGTAAAGAGCAACTGTTGCGAACCGATTCCGATAAATTCCAAGAATTGGTTAATAGAGCCATTCTGACCAAAGATACCGATAAAGGCATAGGCTTTGAGGAGCAAATTGATCCAAGTTGGCAGGATAATCAGCATGAGCCAGAGTTGACGGTGCTTAAGACGGGTTAAGAAGAGGGCCGTCGGATAGCTGATGAACAAGGTAACTAAGGTCACAATCCCTGCATAAAGCACTGAGTTGAAACTCATTTTGAGATAGGTTAAGTTTTGTGACGCAAAGTAAGATTTATAGTTTTCTAAACTAAACTGGCCTTCAATGTTGAAAAAGGATTGTCCGAAAATCAAGACCAAGGGTGCAAGGACAAAGAGGGCAATCCAAAGCATGTAGGGCACTACAAAGAGTTTAGAGCTTGTTTTCTTCATCTCTTTCCTCCTCGATTGCATTGATCAGACCTGCTTCTTGCTCTTCGATTTCCACGTATTCTTCGATACGAGCATCGAACTCTTCTTCAGTTTCGTTGAGACGCATGATATGGATGTCTTCTGGCTCAAAGTCCAGACCGATTTCCTCACCCACGATAGCCTTACGAGTCGAGTGGATCATCCATTCATTCCCAAGTTCGTCATAGGCGATAATTTCATAGTGAACCCCACGGAAGAGTTGAGTATCCACCTTGACTTGGAGCTTGCCTTCTTCAGGAAGGGTAATGCGCAAGTCCTCTGGACGAATGACAACCTCAACAGGTTCATTTGGCTTCATCCCTCCATCGACCGCTTCAAAGCGTTTGCCGTTAAACTCAACCAAGTAGTCCTCAATCATGGTACCTGGCAAGATGTTTGACTCGCCGATAAAGGTAGCAACAAAGTGGTTGATTGGCTCATCGTAGATGTCCACAGGTGTTCCAGACTGGACAATCTCGCCATCATTCATAACAAAAATCCAGTCACTCATGGCCAGGGCTTCTTCCTGATCATGAGTAACAAAAACAAAGGTAATGCCCAATCGTTGTTGCAGTTCACGCAGTTCGTACTGCATGTCTGTTCTTAATTTTAAGTCCAGCGCTGATAAAGGCTCGTCCAACAAGACCACACGGGGTTGGTTGATGATGGCACGGGCAATAGCCACACGCTGACGTTGTCCTCCAGAGAGTTTACGGATGGAACGTTTTTCGTAACCTTCCAACTGAACCATCTTGAGAACTTCCGCAACGCGTTGCTCGATTTCCTTCTTGTCAATCTTACGCAAGCGTAGTGGAAAGGCAACATTTTCAAACACATTCATATGTGGAAACAAGGCATAGGATTGGAAGACGGTATGGACGTCTCGCTTGTTGGTTGGGATGTCATTGATTCGGACACCGTCCAGTAAAATATCTCCTGTCGTCGCATCCAGCAAACCTGCAATGATGTTAAGGATAGTTGATTTCCCTGAACCAGACGCGCCTAGAAGAGTATAGAACTTCCCTTCTTCCAACTCAAAGTTGATATCTTTGAGAACCTTGGTGTTGCTGTCTTCAAAAACTTTAGAGACGTTTTTGAATTCAATAATTGGTTTTTTCAATTGTCGTTTATTCCTTCTTTTTCATAGATTAACAGATCAGGGCTCTGTCAGGCCGCTACTACCTCGTGTAGGAGATTGAACTGCCTACATTCTTCTGCACTAACGATAGGCCTTCACCCCCTTTCCATGACATAGCAGCAGCTTTTCAAATACAGCTTCCTACTTGCTTTCACCTAAAATACGGACCTCTCTCTCAAGAGTAACGCCAGAGTGTTCCTTGACTTTTTCAATCACAGACTCAATCAAGTCTTCGTAGTCTTTGGCCGTTCCGTCAGCAACATTGATCATAAATCCAGCGTGTTTTTCTGACACTTCTACGCCACCGATACGATAGCCTTTCAAGCCAGCTTCTGAAATTAATTGACCTGCAAAATGACCGACTGGACGCTTAAAGACCGAACCACAAGATGGATATTCTAAAGGTTGCTTGAGTTCACGTAGATGCGTCAAGCGATCCATTTCTTGCTTGATAACCTGATGAGTTCCTGGAGCTAGAGCAAATTTAGCTGACAGAACAACTGCACCAGACTCTTGAATAGCTGAATGGCGGTAACCAAAAGCCAAATCCTTGACAGACAGGGTCTCAATTTCTCCATCCTTGGTCAAGACCTTACAAGACTGCAAGATGTGGGAAATCTCGCCACCATAGGCACCCGCATTCATAAAGACAGCACCACCAACACTTCCTGGAATGCCACAAGCAAACTCAAAGCCAGTCAAACTATGACGAAGGGCAATTCGAGTTGTTTCAATCAAGTTAGCACCAGCTTCTGCTTCAATGGTATAGCCATCAACGGAAACATTATTGAGCTTGTCACACAAGATGACAAATCCACGAATTCCACCATCACGGACGATAATATTGCTGGCATTTCCAAGTACCATCCAAGGGATATTTTCTTGATTGGCAAATTTAACAACGCGAGCCAACTCAAAACGATTTCGTGGGAAGACCAAATAATCGGCCTCTCCACCTACTTTTGTATAACTATAGCTATGCAAGGGTTCTTTAAAACGGATATCAATCCCTTCTAAGATTTCAAGCATTTTTTCTTTTACTGACATGACACTCTTCCTTTTACAAAATTCATTCCATTATACCATTTTTAAGACCATTTGACGACCCTAAAAAAATCTTGGGCTTATTTTAAACAAAAAAAGAGGCTTCCCCCTTTTCTTATGATTTTTTGCAAAAGATTGCCTTAGTTCCATAGGCAACTAGGAACAGTTCAACTAGTAGAATGACTTCAACCAAGACTGGACTTGTAATCCATCCTACTTGAGCTAGAGATGGAACAAGATCAAAGAAGGCATGAAGGCCATAGGCTGCTAATAGATATACCCAGTTTTTATGACGAACACCTTGATAAACCCAAACAGTTAAAAGCATTTGGAATCCAAGTGCTAAAATCCGTTCAAAAGCAAGCAAATAAATTTGCCAGACAGATAGCGACTGGATAGTTTTCAACATATTTTCAGACAGCAATTTCAGGACCTGTGGATTCTGAGTCTGAACTGCCGAAAGAACAATGTAGAGATTGATGAGGCTAGTAACACCTAAGAAAATCAATTCCAAACCACCATGCCCCAATCCATAAGCAAGGGCATCTGATTTTTCCAAGTTTCTTTTTTTCTTCAACCATTTAAAGAAGATAAGACGAGCTGTTTCCTCAAAGAAAGCCGCCATAGCTAGGCCATAGACAATATAAACCAGGGGATGGTCTTGTAAAAGAGCAATACTTCCATCTTTTTGAGGATGAAGAACTATGATATGAATCAATTTTTCTAGAATCTGTGAAGAGAGAAAGAAGGCAACAGCCCCCAAGCCCAAGACAGCTAAATTAATCTGGTATTTCTTTTTGGCATACCAAATGCTCCCTATCAAAAAAGCCAGCAACAGCACCATGGTAATAATGATATGAATGGTCATTTTCTTCTCCTATTCTGCCTTTTCAATATCTTTTTTCATCTCGTCAACATTGAACTTAGCAAACAAGTATTGACGGTCTTGGACTGGGAAACGTTGATCCAACTGGTCAACTGCTCCCACCTCGATAATGCCTTCCTTGATGACAAAGTCCATGACATGCCCACCGAAGGTCAAGTCATCTGATATGAAGTGCAGATGGTAGCCTGCCACACTAACTCCATGGAAAATCTCTGGCGTCCAGAAACCAACGATGGTTCCTGCGACATTGTCACGACGATATTCAGGCTGATGGGTTGCAACATCAGCAAACTTGGTCTCTGGTGTCGACTTGGGAATCATGCGCACATGCATATGTGAAAATTCCCCACGAATCTTGATAGAGCGGAAAAGATTTTCCCCATCATAATAAGACTCAATCCGTTCTTCCAATTCCTTATCTGTCATCTCAAACCGCTGGCGGAAAATAACCTCTGCCTGATGCGGTACTACCGCTGCATAAGGAATAAGAGCATCTGGTGACACCTCCACAATATCTGGCTGGTCGCCTGATCCTTTGGCCTGATAAGCCTTGCCATCCAAGACAATCAATTCTCCATCAATGGAATCCAAGGTTCCCAAACCAAGGTCACCATGCTCTAGCAATTCTCCTACTGTCATGGTCCCACCATAAAGGCCAGCCATCAAGGCTCCAAGGGTATTGTATTGAAATAATTTCACTGGTTCCTGCACGTTCTTATCCATTCACTTTCTTGTCTGTTATTCTATAAATGTTACTCCTAAGTATACCACATTTGCCTCTAGATGTGCACGAGAGAAACACTCTAAACATTGCCAAGAAGGAAAAAAAAGGGTACAATGTAACAAAATCAAGGGAGGTCTGGAATGAAGAAACAAAGCAAGTACCAAGAGGTCGTTGCCTATCTGAAAAATGGTATCGAGTCTGGACGATTTCCTACGGGTAGCCGCCTGCCTTCTATCCGTCAACTGAGCCTTGACTTTCACTGTAGCAAGGACACCATTCAACGAGCCCTGCTGGAATTACGGCACGAACAATACCTCTATGCCAAACCTCAGAGTGGCTACTATGTATTAGAACAAGGGCAACACCAAGACCTAGAAATCGAGGTTACAGATGAACATGCCAGCGCCTATGACGATTTCCGACTCTGCGTCAATGAAACCTTGATTGGCCGGGAAAACTACCTTTTTAACTACTATGACAACCAGGAAGGATTAGAAGACCTAAGACAGTCCATTCACAAATTACTCTTTGAGCAAGCTCTCTACTGCAAGGCTGACCAACTAGTACTGACTTCTGGGACCCAACAAGCCCTTTTTATCCTCTCTCAAATTTCCTTTCCAAGCCAAGCAAAGGAAATCTTAGTCGAACAGCCTACCTACCATCGGATGAATCGCCTCTTGATTGCTCAAGGTCTGGACTATCAAACGATTGAACGAGGCATTGATGGAATTGACTTGGAGGAACTTGAACGGCATTTCCAAACGGGAAAGATCAAGTTTTTCTACACTATTCCTCGTTTTCACTATCCTCTGGGGCATTCCTATTCTGAACAGGACAAACGGGCTATTCTTGACTTAGCTGCCAAGTATGGAGTCTATATCGTAGAGGACGACTATCTGGGGGATTTGGACTCTAAAAAGGGCCAGACCTTCCACTATCTGGATACAGAAGAGCGCGTTATTTATATCAAGTCCTTCTCAACTAGCCTCTTTCCAGCCCTGCGGATTACGTCGCTCATTCTTCCAAATGCTATCAAGAGAGCCTTTGTTGCCTACAAAAATATACTAGACTACGACAGCAACCTCATCATGCAAAAGGCCCTGTCACTCTATATTGACAGTCAATTATTTGAGAAAAATCGTCTAGCTCGCTTGTCCAATCAGGAAGACTACCAAAAACAACTCGAGAAAAGCTTAACGAAAACGCCTTATCCCCTTCCTCATTATCCCCTTCACGATGGTTTATTGCTAGACCTGAGACAGTATCCTAAAATCGCCAGCCTCAAACACAGTCAGCTGAAATTGGACTTCTTTGAGGAGGCTTACTTGGATACCTGTCCTTATCAATTTGCCAAGGTATCCCTAGAAAATCTGGAAAAGGTTTTAAACTATTTAAAAGCAGAATTGGAATAACCTTCCAACTCTGCTTTTTTCTTATTCTTCAACTTCAGTTAGACTTGCTGCCTTTTCAAGATAGCTTTGGTAAGTTCCTTCATCCTTGAGTTTTTGGATGACCTTGTCCACCACTTCTTTCAAATCAGCACTATTTTTTCTAAGGGCAACGGCATTAGCTTCACCGTCCTTCATCTTCAAGCTGACAGTTGCAACAGCTAGGTCCGCATTTTTAGCAGCATAGCTAAGCGCAACAGGCTCATCCATGTGAACAGCATCTACTTTTCCAGCCTGCAATTCATTGACAGCTTCACCCATATTAGTTAGGGAAGTCAATTGCGCTTTTGGCAATTGTTCCTTGACCATTGATTCTGGAACAGTCCCTTTTTGGGCTGCAATATTAGCACTTTCAAGGCTAGTTAAATCCTTGTATTTTTCTACATCAGACTTACGAACCAAGAAACTAATCTTGTTTTCATAGTAAGGGATTGAAAAATCAAAGACTTCTTTTCTCTCGTCAGTAGCGCTAATTCCTGCAACTGCTAGGTCAGCCTTACCAGTTTGAAGACTAGTCAAGACATTGTCAAAACTCATGCTTGAAATTTCCAACTTCACCCCAAGTTCATCAGCGATAGCCTGGGCCATGTCAATGTCCGCACCGACTACCTGGTTTTTTCCGTCAACTAAGGATTGGAATTCAAAAGGTGCATAGTCAGGACTAGTCGCCACAACTAATTTCCCCTTTTGCTTAATGGCCTCAACAGCTGACTGAGAACCATTAGAACCCGACTGGCAAGCCACTAAGAAGAAACTTGCAAGAAAGCTACATAAAACAAATATCCATTTTTTTGATTTCATAAATAAACAACCTCTCTGTTAATTTTGTATAATTATAACGCTATCCAAGATACTTGTCAAGTATTTTTTGAATTTTTATCTTAAAAATATTTTTTTCATTCAATAAAAGGAGCTATCAGTTGATTTCAAGCTCCTTTTTATACAGAATAAATCTATTTTATAATTCGACAATCTTACCTGTTTCAAAGTAAACAACCCATTCACAGATATTTTTGGCATAGTCTCCAATGCGTTCCAAGAAAGCAATCACTTGGAAATAATCACGGCCTGTAACGATAGCATCTGGATTTTTCTTGATTTCTTCTGTAGCCAAGTCACGAATGCTATCAAAGTAATGGTTGATTTTTTCGTCCATGGCTGCTACTTCATAGGCCTGATCTACTGAACCATTCAGATAGAGCTCAAGGGCTGCTTCGACGAAGTTCTTGACATCGCGACCCATTCTCTTGATTTCTTCTTCAACAGCTGGGATACGTTGTTCCCCCTTCATACGAATGGCTGCTTTTGCGATGGAAACAGCATGGTCACCCATACGTTCCAAGTCAGATACTGCTTTTAAGACTGTTAAAACGGTACGCAAGTCTTGAGAAACTGGTTGTTGAAGGGCAATCATTTCAAATGATTTCTTCTCCAATTTCACTTCGTATTCGTTTACTTCTGCATCGTCTTCGATGACTTCCTTGGCCAAATCACGGTCATGCGTAACAAAGGCACGCACTGTACGATTGATTTGGGATAGCACTTCCTGTCCCATGGCATAGAACTGGTTGTGCAATTTCTCCAAATCTTCTTCAAATTGAGAACGTAACATCATTTATCTCCTTATCCAAATTTTCCTGAAATATAGTCTTCTGTTTCCTTGTGTTGTGGGTTGAGGAACATCTTCTTAGTATCGTTAAACTCAATCAAATCTCCATCTAGGAAAAATCCTGTCTTGTCAGAAATACGAGAGGCTTGTTGCATAGAACGCGTAACCAAGAGCATAGTGTATTTATCTTTTAAGCCATACAAGGTTTCTTCAATCTTACCAGCTGAGATAGGGTCCAAGGCTGAAGTCGGTTCATCCAAGAGAATGATTTTAGGACTAGTTGCCAAAACACGAGCAACGCAAACACGTTGCTGTTGACCACCTGAAAGTCCGATAGCTGAATCATGCAGGCGATCCTTGACCTCATCCCAGATAGAAGCCCGTTGCAAGGCTTTTTCTACCGCCTCGTCCAGAACCTGTTTGTCCTTAACTCCATTGATACGAAGCCCGTAAACAACATTTTCGTAGATAGACATAGGGAAGGGGTTGGGCTGTTGGAAAACCATACCGATTTCTTTACGCAATTCAACTGTATCTGTACGAGGACTGTAGATGTTGTGGCCATTATAAACCACCGAACCGGTTGTGGTTACCTCTGGATTGAGATCCCCCATGCGGTTGATAGCCTTGAGGAGGGTTGACTTCCCTGATCCAGATGGACCGATCAAGGCTGTAATTTCCTTAGGTTGGAAAGATAGGGAAACACTATTCAAGGCCTTCTTTTGATTGTAGTAAACGGACAGGTCTGACACCTGTAAAATCGCTTCTGTCATACTGTTTCCTTTCTATCCAAAGTGTCCTGTTACGTAGTCATTGGTTGACTGTAGTTTAGCATTTTGGAAAATATTAGAGGTCTTATCGTACTCGATCAAGTCACCCAAGTAGAAAAATCCTGTGTAGTCACTAGCACGCGCAGCCTGCTGCATACTGTGAGTCACGATGATGATGGTAAAGTCCTTCTTCAATTCCAACATAGTTTCTTCCAGCTGGGCTGTCGCAATGGGATCCAAGGCTGACGCTGGTTCATCCATCAAAAGGATATCTGGTTTGACAGAGATGGCACGAGCGATACAGAGACGTTGCTGCTGACCACCTGACAGGGTCAAGGCTGACTTTTGCAAATCGTCTTTGACCTGATCCCAAAGGGCAGCTTGACGAAGAGAGGTTTCCACAATTTCATCCAAGACTTGCTTGTCCTTAACCCCTGCACGTTCATGGGCAAAAGTGATATTGCGATAGATAGACTTGGCAAAAGGATTTGGTCGTTGGAAGACCATTCCGATGTGTTTACGCATCTCGTAAACGTTGATTTCTGGACGGTTGACATCAATCCCTTGGTAGAGAATTTGACCTGTTACCTTAGCAATATCAATGGTATCATTCATACGGTTGAGACTGCGGAGGTAGGTTGATTTCCCAGATCCAGATGGGCCAATTAAGGCTGTAATTTTATTTTTTTCAAATTGCATATCGATGCCCTTGATGGATTCTTTTTTACCGTAGTAAACATGTAAATCCTTAGTAGAGAGGGCCACTTTCTCTTCAGGAAAGGTGATGATATGCTTTTCATCCCAATTATATTTTGACATGGCTTCTCCTTTAGGCAGCAGTTAATTTCTTATGTAGGTAGCTTCCGAGTTTACGGGCTCCAAAGTTAAAGATGAGGATAAAGATGAGGAGCACGGCCGCAGAACCTGCTGATACGATGGTTCCATCTGGAATGGTTCCTTCGCTATTGACTTTCCAGATGTGGACAGCCAAGGTTTCTGCTTGACGGAAGATAGAGATTGGGCTGGTCACACTGAGAATATTCCAGTTAGACCAGTCAAGGGCTGGAGCGGATTGTCCTGCTGTGTAAATCAAAGCAGCAGCCTCACCAAAGATACGACCAGAAGCCAAGACAACCCCCGTTACAATCCCTGGAAGGGCTTCTGGAATGACCACATGGACTACAGTCTCCCAACGAGAAATCCCAAGAGCTAGGCCAGCTTCACGTTGCGTGTGGTGAACGTGTTTCAAACTGTCTTCAACATTACGAGTCATCTGAGGCAGGTTAAAGACTGTCAAGGCCAAGGCACCTGAAATGATTGAAAATCCATACTCAAACTGAACTACAAAGATCAAGTAACCAAATAGACCCACAACCACTGATGGCAATGAAGACAAGATTTCAATACAGGTTCTGACAAAGTTGGTCACAGGACCTTTTTTGGCGTATTCAGCTAGGAAAATCCCAGCTCCCATAGACAAAGGCACAGAGATAATCAAGGTAATGACCAAAAGGAAGAAGGAATTATAAAGCTGAATTCCAATCCCTCCACCTGCTTGGTAAGATGATGATTTGCCAGTCAAGAAAGACCAAGAGATGTGGGGCAAACCACGAACCAAGATATAAAGAATCAAGGATGCCAAGATGGCAACGATAATTCCTGCAATTGAGTAGAGGACAGCTGTTGCAATTTTATCTAATTTCTTAGCGTGCATAGTTTTTCTTTCCTCTTTCTTTCGTAATCAATTTAATCACACTGTTGAAGGCCAAACTCATCAAGAGCAAGACTAAGGCTAGTGACCAGAGAACGTTATTGTCAACGGTTCCCATAACTGTATTTCCGATACCCATGGTCAAGACAGAGGTCAAGGTCGCAGCAGGTGTTGTCAATGAAGTTGGGACAACGGCTGAGTTTCCGACCACCATCTGAATGGCCAAGGCCTCACCAAAGGCACGCGCCATCCCAAAGACCACTGCTGTAAAAATCCCTGAACGCGCAGCCTTTAAGGTCACGCGCCAGATGGTTTGCCAACGAGTGGCTCCCATAGCCAAACTAGCTTCGCGGTAGTGACGAGGCACCGCACGCAAGCTATCAGTTGTCATAAAGGTTACCGTTGGTAGGATCATGACAAAGAGAACAAAAATCCCTGATAAAATCCCAAAACCAGTTCCACCAAAGACACTACGGACAAAAGGAACTACGACCTGTAAACCGATAAATCCATACACGACTGAAGGAATTCCGACCAGCAATTCAATGGCTGGTTGCAAGATTCTAGCACCTTTTGGTGAGACTTCGGTCATAAATACTGCCGCACCAATAGCAAAAGGAGTTGCGATAAGGGCCGATAGGATTGTGACAATAAAGGAACCCAAAATCATAGGAAGGGCACCAAATTGTTTACCTGAAGGATTCCAAGTTTGGCCAAAGAGGAAATCAAAGATGTTAACCCCATTGACAAAGAAGGTCGACAAACCTTTTTGGGCTACGAAGATCAAAATCATAGCCACGATGATGACAATCAAAGACAGACAGGCAAAGGTCAAGCCTTTTCCAAGTTTCTCTAAACGAGAGTTCTTTGAGGGAGAGAGTAATTTTTTAGCTAATTCTTCTTGATTCATTAGTGACTCCCTTCTAGTGCTGTCACCGTTCCTACAGCATCTTTTTCAACCTTCATTTCCTTGACAGAAATATAGCCCATTCCCTTAACGATTCCACTTTGCGCTTCATCTGAGAGGACAAAGTTGAGAAATTCTGCCACCAATTCATTTGGTTGACCTAGGGTATACATGTGTTCATAAGACCACAAAGGCCAGTTATTGGTTGTAACATTTTCTGCAATCGGCTCATAGCCATTCAACTTCATGCGTTTCACCGAGTCATCCACATAGGCAAAGGCTAGGTAAGAAATGGCTCCTGGTGTCTGGGAAACAATGTTTTTGACCATCCCATTTGAATCCTGTTCTTGACTCTGCACAGCAGACTGACCATCCATGATAACACTATCAAAGGTTGCACGTGAACCAGAACTTGCTGCACGGTTAATAATAGAAATGGCTAGGTCTTTCCCGCCGACTTCTTTCCAGTTGGTTACTTGACCTGTGAAGATGCTACGGAGTTGTTCTGTTGTCAGATTTTCAACGTCAACTTCCTTGTTTACAATCACTGCCAAGCCCGCTACGGCTACCTTATGATCCACTAGAGCGGATGCGTTGATACCGTCTTTTTCCTCGGCAAATACGTCTGAATTTCCTACATCAACGGCTCCAGACTGAACCTGAGACAGACCTGTACCAGATCCTCCACCTTGGACGTTGACTGTTTTTCCAACGTGTATAGAGCCAAATTCATCTGCTGCTGCTTCGACCAAGGGCTGAAGAGCCGTTGAGCCAACAGCTGTCATGGATTCCCCACGATCAATCCAGCTAGCACATCCCGCCAAAGAACCTGCTAGCAAAAGAGCCGCAAGGGATAGAGCGAGTTTTTTCCTTTTTTTCACTGTTTTTTCTCCTTGAAAATAATGGTGAATGCTGTGAATTTTTTCAACTATTTATTTATGTTTTTCTTTTTTAAAATTGGGAACCAACCGAAGTTGCTAGCTTAGTTTTACTAGAAATTTGCTCAGTTGTCTTCTCAACAAATTTTGACTTAAAATAAAAGACAATTTGAAAAAATCCATACTTCCACTATAACATAGACAAGCTACTTTGACTAGCATTTTCACTTGAATCTGAGGCCTTTTGGAAAATAATTTTTCAAAACATTTCCAGTCACCTTAGCAAAGCCCAAACCATTGCCTTGAACCAAAACTTGGTACCAACCATTTGGCAGACTTTCTGCCAGATGAACAGTTTCTCCAGCCACATACTTTACAAACTCTTCTTGGTCAATTTCAACCGACTGCTTGACCTGACTCGGTTTCAAGGCTAGACCAAGAGCAAAACTAGGCTCAAAGCGTTTCTTCTTAAAGGTACCCAGATGCAGTCCATTACGAGCAATCTTGAGCTTCCCTAAATCTGGCAAAAATTCTGGCAGGAGATAGAGTTGGTCACCAAAAGTCTGCAAGATTCCCCTTAGATTGATTTTCAGGTGTTTTTGGGCAAATTCCTGCCACAAAGTAACTTGTTCTCGGCTGAGATTGCTCTTACTTGCCTTAAATTTAGGAGCTGGATTGTCACCTCTAAATTGTAAATGAGCTACAAACTGCCCCTCTCCCTTAAACTGATGAGGGTACATCCGAGCTGTTTCTGGCAGGTCAATACCAGCTACCATTCCATTGATATGTTCAACTGGCAGCAAATCAAAATCATACTCTTCCAGTAGCCAATTGACAATCTCTTCGTTTTCCTCGGGGGCCCAGGTACAAGTTGAATAAACCAGACGACCACCATCAGCTAGCATGTTTACTGCATCTTCCAGAATTTCTCTTTGCAAGCTAGCACATTGACTCGGATAATCTAAGCTCCAATAATCCATAGCATCTGGTTGCTTACGGAACATCCCTTCCCCTGAGCAAGGAGCATCAAGGACAATGAGGTCAAAATAGCCCTTAAAAACCTTGGCCAAGCGGTCAGCAGATTCATTGGTCACCACGACATTTGTCGCTCCAAAGCGCTCCATGTTTTCTACTAAAATCTTAGCCCGTTTGCTTGAAATTTCATTGGAAACAAGGAGACCCTCCCCTGCTAGATAGGCTGCTAACTGAGTTGATTTTCCACCCGGTGCAGCAGCCAAATCCAAGACTTTCATACCAGGACTGGGCTGGGCTACCTGAGCAACCATCTGGGCAGCAGGTTCTTGCGAATAAACCAAACCAGTAGCATGTTCAGACGATTTCCCTGAAACCTTACCATAGTGGCCCCAAGATGTTTGAGGAATGGCATCAGGAAAGGAAACTGGCGCTTCTTTTAAAGGATTGACCCGAAAGGCCGAAACCGCTTCCTCCTCAAAAGAGGCAAGAAAATCTCTTGCCTCATCTCCTAGTATCTCTTCATATTTTTCAACAAATCCTTCTGGAAATTGCATTTAAGTTCTTTTCCTTTCGTAAATATAGGACTGAATTTCCTCCTGCATCTCAAGAGGTAGCATCATGACCGGCTGTCTGGTTTGAAAATCAAGCGCTTGACCAGAAAGGGTCACAACCCGATAGCCCAGACTTTCCCCTAAAATACTAGCCGCAGCATAATCCCATGGTTGCAGATAAGTAACATAGGTCAACAAACGCCCTGACAAAATCTTGGCAAAACTAATGGCCGCACTCCCATAGACACGTACACCGAGTACAGCCCGACTCAAATCAGCCAAGCCCCATTCATTGGTTTCCAACATACCACTATTCCCTGCAATAAGAAAATCTCCAAGGGGTTTTACTTTAAAGGGAGCTAGGGGCTGATCATTTCGGCAAACCGGAAACTTACCACCACCGTGATAACAATCCCCTTTGACCACATCATAAATCAGACCAAACTGTCCCTGGCCATTTTCAAAATAAGCCATCATGACAGCAAAATCTTCCTGCTGAGCCACAAAATTATTGGTACCATCAATGGGATCAATAACCCAAACCTTGCCCTCTTGAACCGAGGCTCGCAGACAACCTTCTTCAGCACAAATCTTATCCTCAGGATAACGGGATAGAATCTCACCAACCAAGAGCTCCTGAACTTCCTTGTCCAGTCTGGTCACCAAATCTGTTGGAGAGGTCTTCGTCTCAACACACAAATCTTCCTGCATATGGTCAAGGATGTACTGGCCCGCCTTCTTGACCAGCTCTTTAGCAAATTCAAATTTACTTTCCAAGAGAAATCTTTCCTTCCCCTTTTTCCTTGGCAGCCTGAACCGCTCGGTAGAGCGAATAGCCACTAACTGTTTCAAATTCTCGTCCCAAACGTTTCTCTTCACTCTTGCTTGGCACGACCGCTTTGAATCCCTTATAGGAGTCCAGTAACTTTTTAGCCTCTACCTTGCCCTCATAGGCAGCTTCAACATCATTAAAAAAAGAAAGCACTGAAGCAAGTTCTTCAGTGCTCCACGACAAATCTAGTGGGTAACTATACTGTTTGTTCATTAACTAATACCAGCTCTCATTCTTGCTTCTTTTAGTTCTTGCTTACGATAACTACGAGGGAGAAAAGCACGAATCTCATCTTCATTAAAACCGATTTGCATACGTTTGGCATCAATAATAATGGGACGACGCAAAAGACTAGGATACTGCTCAATCAAATGAAGCAATTCTGATACAGAAATACTTTCTACATCAATATCTAATTTTTGGAAAATTTTTGAACGAGTTGAAATAATGTCATCAGTACCATTTTCGGTCAAGGAAAGGATGTGTTGCAATTCTTTTCTTGTTAAGGGACTGGTCATAATATTGTGTTCCTCAAAGGGCACCTTATGTTTTTCTAGCCAGGCCTTTGCCTTACGACATGAAGTACAGCTCGGTGATAGGAATAGTGTAATCATGCTTTTCTCTTTTTATCTATACTTTGCTACCTCTATTATACAAAAAAATAAAGCGCTTGACTAGAGATTTTTAGAAAAAAAGCCTATTTTTTCAATAAAAATAGACTGTTTGCGAACGTTTGATAGATTTTGGATTTAGTTAATTCATTCTTAACGATGATTTTAAATTATATACAATTATATATACAAATTAAAAACATCTTTCTTTCACTTCCTACGACTTTTCAGGTATAGAAAACCAAAGAAGCTCTCATAGAGGGCGAAAAAGAGGAGGAAGGCATGTAGGAAGAAGGTCTCTGGTAAAATCAGAATCACTGGATCCTTGGCTGGATCAAAAAGCCAGGTATCATCTCCCACAAAGAGAATTTGATGGAAAAGGGTAAAGAACTGGTCAAAACCAATCAATACTCCCCCAAGCCCAATCAGCAAAGGCAAAACCACTAAAGCCAAAAGCCCTTTACTAAATAGAGACAAGAAGCCCTTTTTCACAATCCCTTTGACAAAGAAATAGAAACTTGGCAGTGTCACTAGAGCAACTAGCTGAACCAAGTGAAAGAGGTTCTTAACCACTGCAAAGTGGTGCAGACCAGCTGCTGACGAACGAAAATCAGGCATCTGCAAGACCTGACTAAAAGGATTGGTCAGGTAATTCATCAAGATCTGAAAGTTGTATTGAATAGTTTCTGGTTTTAGATAGACCCGATTCGTTAAATTCAACCACTGGATCTCCATAGGATAGAAAACCCAAGCCAGATAGATGGTCAGAAGGATTGCGAGGGAAAGAAGAAAGAGCATAGAGCCCCAAAAGGTCAGCTTAGTTTTCATCAAAATTCCACTCCGCAAGACTAGAAACCACATGAGTTGGTGCGATTGGCAGGTCTGCTACTTCTTCTGCCGTGGTAAAACCTGTCGTCACCAAGAGCGTTGGAATGCCATTGTCAATCCCTGCCCGGATATCAGTTAGGTAGTTATCTCCGACCATGATTAATTCTTCACGTTCCAAACCTAAGTGCTCAACTGCCTTGTCCATAATGATGGCATTTGGCTTCCCTATATAAACAGGCTTCACTCGTGTTGCTACTTCAAGCAGGGTAATCAGTGAACCAGCACCTGGCAAAAGACCGCGCTCTGTCGGGATGTTGAGGTCAGGGTTGGTTCCGATAAAGTGAGCACCCTTTTGAATGGCAAGAGTTGCTGTCGCAAATTTTTCATAATCAACTTGCCAGTCCAGGCCTACTACCACATAGGCAGGATTTTCCTTGTCTTCGACATAACCAGCCGCCTTGATGGCTTCCTTGAGCCCTGCTTCTCCAATAACATATGCCGTCTTTTCAAGCCCCAAGTCGTTCATATAGTCGATAGTCGCCAAAGTCGCTGTGTAGACAGTCGACAGGGGCGTATCGATATTAAAATTCTGAGACAACATTTCCTGAACACTCTCTGGAGTACGGGTTGTATTGTTGGTTACAAAGAGATAGGGGATATCTCGCTTTTGCAATTCATGGATAAAAGCCTCCCCTGCTGGAATTCGGTCTTTCCCCTTATAAATAGTTCCGTCTAAATCAATTAAATAGCCTTTATATTTCATCTATTCTCCCTAATCCTTTTTTATTTCTTACCAAGTGATAATAGCTTGGGCATTGGTAGCCCCGTCGCTTGTAATCTCATGCTTGCTTTCCAGTCCAGTCCGTTCAACAGCCGATGTAATAACCCCACCTGGTCGAACTTCCTTGACATACTTGAGGTTGATTCTCTTGGGAATATATTGGGTCAAAAAGTCCGCTCCCATGACCTCAAAAATCCAGTCCAGATACTTACTGTTATTAACATGACCATTCATATCCAAGTCGTAAAAACGGACATGGTAATCCTTGCTGATTGGCTCGTTCAAGGACTCATACTTTGGTCCGCGGATAAGTTTTTTATCAAAATCAGACTGGTAAGGAGCCACAATCTCAGGTTCGACAGCATGGACTTTTCGACTATCTCGGTCCATCAGAACAAAAGTCGCTATCATGTGGATGAGTTCCTGACCTGCTTCATCATAAATGGTAAAGCGACGGTAGCAAAAGAGTCGATTGTAGCTCAGGGCTTCCGTTTCAATAGTGATTTCTTCCGCAAAACGAGGCAAACGAACCACCTCAATATCATAATCTGTGATAATCCAGACCAGATTATAGTTTTCCAAAATGGCCTTATCACTAACACCCAGTTCAATCGACTGCATCCCTGAAACTTGCAGGGACAACAAAATCACATCTGGAAGCTTGATATGACCGTTCATATCAGCCATATCAAAAGGAATTTTCATTTTCATTTGATAAGTTAAGCCCATCATTCTACTCCAAAATAAATCGTTCTGCAACGGTGTCTCCTAAAAAGAGACCTCTTTTTGTCATGCGAACTCGGTCACCCTCTATTTGCATGAGACCTTGTTGAACCAAGTCTCTGACAATTTCTCCATAAAGTCCATCGAAGGACCGTCCAAATTTTTCCTCAAATCGCGCCATGGAGACTCCTGATTTCTTGCGGAGGCCCAAGAACATTTCCTCTTCCATTTGCTCCTTTTGACTCAGGTGTTCTTCTGTGATACGTGCATTGCCTTCCTCAACCGCAGTGAGATAATGACGAATCGGACCATGATTTTTATAGCGTACTCCATTTACATAACCAGACGCCCCAGCACCGATGCCATAGTACTCAGCATTATCCCAGTACATGAGATTGTGCCGACTTTCAAAACCAGGCTTGGAGAAATTGGAAATCTCATAATGCTCAAAACCAGATTTCTCCAGCTCCGCGATGATGTACTCAAACATCTCAGCCTCCAATTCCTCCTTAGGCAGAGGCAATTTTCCTCGTCGCATACGGTTCATAAAGACCGTATGATTTTCTAAAATCAAACTATACAAACTCATATGAGGAATATCCAGCCCAATAGCCTTAGCCACATTGTCCTTGACCTGCTCCATAGTCTGACCAGGCAGCGCATAAATCAAATCGATAGAGATATTATCAAAACCAGCCAGTTTCAGGCGGTCGATATTTTCATAAATATCCTTCTCCAAATGACTGCGCCCAATCTTTTTCAGCATCTTGTCATCAAAGGTCTGCACACCTAGTGAAACACGATTGACAGCCGAGTTCTTCAAAACCGCAATCTTATCCGCATCCAAGTCGCCGGGATTGGCTTCAATGGTCAACTCTTCCAAGGCAGACAAGTCCAAGTTTTTAGTCAAGCCATTCAATAACACCTCTAGTTGCGAAGCTGATAGAGCTGTCGGTGTTCCACCACCAATATAGAGGGTTCTTAACTTTTGAATATCATAAGATTGAAACTCTTCTAACAGATGTTCCAAATAACTATCTACTGGCTGATTCTTGATAAAAACTTTTGAAAAGTCACAATAATAACAAATCTGGGTACAAAATGGGATGTGCACATAGGCTGACGTTGGTTTTTTCTGCATAGTAATTATTATACCACAAAAAGCGAACAATACTTAGAATTCCGTTTAACAAAATCCTAGCATTGTTCGCTTTCTTTATCTAATCATTCTTTTTAGTTTATGACTAACACGATTCCCAGAACCAATCTAGTTTATCATAAAATACAACAGAATGAATGTTCATCTGACTAAATTATTAGTCTTCTTTTTTCTTGCGAGCTACAAGTCCGAGACCACCTAGCATACCAAGAAGTCCTAGAGATGCAAGAGTCGCATTTGATTCTGTTCCTGTATTTGGCAATACATTTTGAGAATCATTTGACTTAGCTCCATTATCAACAGTAGTCTTAGTATCTACCTGATCTGCATTCGGAGTAACTGCATTTGGAGTTGGTGTTGCTGGTGTGACTTTACCTGGTGTTGTTACATCAGGAACTTCTTCAGTTGATTTTCCTGGTTCTGTAATCTTACCTGT